>JAUXOH010000021.1 GCA_030682505.1 Candidatus Didemnitutus sp.
GCCCGCGGTCTCACCATGAAGGGCAAACTCTTCGAGATTCAGAATCTCATCTGGCAAATGCTGTTCGGCACGCTGGATCTCGCCGCGAGCCCGGCCGCCGGTGGCCAATACAATCCGCTCGAGGGCGAGCACACCATCAAGGGCTGGCTCAAGCTCCAGCAATACGGTCAGGACAACGCCATCATCAACACGGGGGATCTCTACGTCTCCATGAAGATCAGCTCCGACGTGGCGATGGGTGAGAACGCCGTCGACGTGGACGTCGAGGCGAAGGTCCTCTTCAGCACGCTGAACACCGGCACGCTGGCCTAAACTATTCGCGCCCCAGCTGCGGCCGCACGACGCGGCCGCAGCCAGGCGCTCAACTTTTCACGGAGAATATCGCCATGGCCGACTATGACAACACCCCGCCCGTCGCGAAAGCGCTCACGGGGATGTCGCTTGATAACACCGCGCCGGTGGCCAAGGCGGTGAGCTTCACGCCCGACGAGAACGCACCCACCGCGAAAGTGCTGGCCGGCATGACGCCGGATAACACCGCGCCGGCCGCGAAGGTGCTGGCCGGCATCACGCCGGACAACACACCGCCGACCGCAAAAGCGCTGGCCGGCATGACTCCGGAAAACACCGAACCCGAGGAAAACTCGGTCGGCAACTTCACTCCCACCGACGCTGCGGCCGTGCCGATCACGGACGCACCCATCTCCAACATCACCATGCCTGCTTCATTCCAGCCTGCTTTCACTGAAATCACCGGCGGTGGCAACTGCCTCGACTCCCTCATGGCGACCGCCGCCGACATCGGGAAGATCCTGCAGGGCACGGTCGCCGGTGAGCTGAAGAGCTACCAGGTGCGCGCCCACGCCGGCGCCGCCGATCTGCCCGGCATCGTCCTGCCGGCCAACCACGACCCTGTGACCAACGCCGTCGCCTTCTTCCAGGCCGGCCTCTGAACCATGAAAAACCTTCTCCTTATCCTTTCGCTTCTCCTGGCGGCCGTCGCCCAGGCGCAGACCGGCGCGGTGACCAAGTCAACCGCCTCGGGCACGTTGAACGACCTGACGACGGATCTGCAGGTTCCTACTGGGAAAACCATGGCCGTTAAGAGCGGTGGCACGCTCAATGGCGCCGGCACGTTCAATTTCTCCCTGGGCACGCTGACTCTCGCCGACACCCAGGTCGGCTGGGCCAAGGTCGACAAGACCGGTTCCACGCTGGCGGATCTGCCGACGCGACTCTTCGCGGATCTGCAAAGCAAACCGAACACGATCTCCGGCTACGGCATCACAAACGGCGCGGCCATCGATTCGTGGGGTGTCCTCACCCGCGCCTCGGGCTTTGATACTTTCGTGGCCACACCGAGCGGAGCGAACCTCGCGGGCCTGCTCACTACCGCGCTCCCTGTCTCGAAGGGTGGCACCGGAATTGCCACCGTAGCACTTGGCGACGTCCTCTATGGCGCCGGCGCGAACAATCTAGCCCCACTCGCGGGTAACGTTTCAACGACCATGGCAGTCCTGACCCAAACAGGAAACGGGACCACGAGTGCGCCACCCGTTTGGACCCCGACCACCGGGCTGCAAATTGTCTTCCGTCAAGGCTCCGACGCTGAGCGTCAAACAGTCATCTTCGCCAACGGAGAGGCAGTCTGGACGACTGACACAAAACAGGTCTTCGTTGGTGACGGCGTGACGTTGGGTGGGCGTCTGGCAAGCTTGGGCAGTGGTAATGTCGCTGTCGCGGGACGGCTCAGCATCACCTACACTGGCACCCCCGTCGTGCCGCTGCTGCTACCGTTGGTCCCGCCGATGATCGTGGTGCCAGCCTCGCCGGTGTCTGGCCCGGTGACTTACGCCGCGCCCGGCGTCGCGGCTATCCTTACTTTCGCTTATACCGAGTCCAGTTTGCCGGGGTATTTGACATCGCTTAGTTTTAACGATCTGGCCGTGGTCACGACCAACTTCACTCCCAATTCGATGGCGGCACTGACCACGCTGTCTCTACCGGAGTTGGTCGATGTCGGCGGTAGTTTTAGCCCAAGCACGATGGCGACGCTAACCACGCTTTCCCTGCCAAAGCTGGCCACCGTAGCTGGTAGTTTTGCGCCCGATACGATGGCGGCACTGACCACGCTGTCTCTACCGGAGCTGGTCGCTGTCGGCGGCGGTTTTAGCCCTTCCTTCATGGCTTCACTGACCACGCTCTCCTTGCCAAAGCTCACCCGCGTTGTGGGGGCTTTTAGTCCGGGCAACATGGCGGCGCTTACCACACTCTCGATCCCCGAACTGGTCACCGTTGGTGGTATCTTTGGTCCCAGTTCCATGAGTGCGCTCATCACACTTACGGCTCCGAAACTAGTCACTGTCCGGGGCACTTTCAATCCCGGTGCGATGGCGGCACTGACCACGCTGTCTCTACCGGAGCTGGTCACTGTCAGCGGCACTTTCAGCCCTAGTTCCGTGGCGCTGCTGACCACGCTCTCTGCGCCGAAGCTCGCTACTGTCGGAGGCAATTTTAACCCCAGTTGGATGGCGGCGCTAACCACGATCTCCCTGCCTCAGCTTACCATCATCACCGGCACCTGCAACCCATCGAACATGGCCTTGCTGGCGACGTTCTCGCTCCCGGCGATGGTGTCCTACGGCTCCACTATCTCAATTCCGAGCGCATCCATGGGGAACGTCTCCTCGGTCACACTCGGGACGATCGGCACATTGAAGTCCATCTCCGGCACGACCATTACGCTGTCCGGTCTCAAGATCCCGTCGGCGAACGTGAATGCGATCCTCGCCCTGCTCGTCTCCCTCGACGGCACCAACGGGACGACGTTATGGGGCAGCGGGAAAACCATCACGATTAACGGCGGGACCAATGGGGCGCCCACCGGTCAGGGGCTCACCGACAAGGCAACTCTTCAGGGGCGTGGGGCGACGATCACGACGAACTAACCCTTTTATGCAAACAACCAAGATCAAGATCCTGCTCCTTGCCGCGCTCGCGCATGTGGTGCCGGTGTCGGCTAACGTCTCTATATCTGGAGGCACCATTCTCGGGCTCGTGCGTCCGGGCTGGCAGGCCGGATCGTTCCGCGGTTTCTGGTTCGATGCGGAGGCACCTGTGCAGGCAGATTATGTAATGGCGGCGACTTCCACCGAGGAGGTTGCAATTAGCGATGGCATTTACCGGCGCGACTACGGGCCGACCCTCGCCACGAATTACACCTGGTCTTACACGATTGCCCCCAACCGGCCCGGCCCAGCGGAAACCGTGAGCCGTTACACCAGCAACGCGGCTGTCATCATCCCCGATCCGACCAATGAGACTCGGTGGCTATGGCAGGGCAACGGGACCGCGACCATTACCCTCAGTTCATCCGGCGGCACACGCGCCCTTGCACTGCCCGTCACCACCAATTCTTTCGTCAGTGGCACGGTGGACACCTTTCTCAACTATGCCCCGGCCTCTTTGCGTCAGGCGCTCATCACCGCTGTTGATGGTCGGATTGCGGGTAAAGCACCCGCGCAGGCGCTCCGCATCTACTCCACGCAAGACCACGCGGCCGCGACCTATACCCGGAACACAAGTTGCTGGGCTGCTGATCTCGACCTGAGCGCCATCAGCCCGTGGAACTCGGATGGAGGAAATACCAAGGCTGGTATTCTCATCTCACCGCGCCACATTCTTTTCGCCGCGCACTATCAAATCGCAGATGGCGCGACGATCCGGTTCGTCACGAATGACAGTCAGGTGGTGACGCGCACCATGACGGCCCAGGCGACGTTGCCGGGCTACGTTTCCTACTACCCGGACATCAGCGTCGGCGTGCTCGATAGTGATGTGCCCGGCAATATCTCCTTTGCCCGCGTCTTGCCCGATAACTACACGACGAAACTGCCCGGAAGTCTTTTGGGCGTGCCGGTGCTCGCGCTGGACGCGGAAGAAAAGGCCACCATCAATGACCTCAGTTATATCTATGTGTCCCCCGGTTTTTATGGGGCGGTGGTCCTCTACGTTGCGGCCACCGGAGCGCGGCTGGCATTTTTCGAAGACAAGATCGGCGGCGACAGCGGCAACCCGGCCTGCCTGATCGTGGACGGCCAGCTGGTGCTGCTCAACGTCTGGACCTTTGGCGGCGCCGGCAGTGGCACGAATGTCACTTACTGGAAATCCGCGCTCAATCTCCTCATGACCTCCCTCGGCGGAGGCTACCAGCTCACTGCAATCGATCTCAGTGCCTATCCCACCTACTAAATGAACTCCGCACTCACCACCCCGCCCGCTGAACGGGCTCCCTCCAAACTATCCATCATCTTCGCGGGCGAGGACCTCACGGCCACGCTGCTCGATCAATCCTCCGTCGCCGTGCGCGTGCGTGCAATGCCCGCCAGGCATCTTGCACGGGTGCTGCAGCTGGCCGACAAGGAGGCTGAGCTGCTTGAGTTCGTGTGCCTGGTCCCGTCCACCAACGGCGAAGGCGAAGTCATCCCCGGCTGGACGCGCGTGCCGCCCGAGTGGGCCGACAACCTCACCGACGAGAGCCACGCCCAACTCTACGAGGCCGCGAAGCGACAAAATTTTTCCCGCGCGGTGAGCTGGGCCGAGCGCCAGATCGCCGCAAAACGCATCACCGGCGAACTCGCCAGGCAAATGGAGGAGGTCATCTCGCCGCTCATCCAGCGGCTGATGGATCCGATGATGGACCGGCTGATCGCCTCGCTCGTCTTGTTGGCCAAGTCGCCTACCTCACCCGCCGCGGCCACGCCGACGTCCTAGACGGCTACACACTCCACCAAATGCTCGCCGTCGTCGCCGAACACACCCGCGAGCAAGCCCGCGCGGAGTTGCGCTTCATGCAGGCCATCTACCTCGCCGTGCCGTCGGCGTTGGACAGCAAGGCCCGCCCGACTTTCGAGAAACGCGAACAACACCTCCTGCAGATCGCCAACGCCTGACCCATGGCCACCGACCAAACCCTCCAGATCCTGATCGATGTGCGCAGTCGCCTCGACGATGTCGTCAAGGCGCAGGCCGAGTTCAGGAAGATGCGCGAGGAGGTCACCAGCACCGGCCAGGCCCTGAAGACCGGCTTCGGCATCGAGCTGGCGCGTCGCGGTCTGGACATCCTCACGTCGTCGCTCAAGGCCGCCGTGTCGGAGTCGTTCCGGTTTGCCGGGCAGGTCAAGGACGCCGCCGAAGCCCTCGGGTTGTCGACGACGGTCTATCAAACCCTGCGGCTGCAGATGCGCGACGCAGGGTTGGATGAGGCGCGGTTGACGATGGCGATCTCGTCGCAGACGCAGTCGCTCGCGGCCGCGCGGGATGCCACGAGCGCCGCCGCGAAAGCCTACCGGGACCTCGGGCTCAGCGCCGCGCAGGTTGAACTGCTGCCGATCGAAGAGAGGCTGATCACCGTCGCCCGTGCTTTCGCCAACGCGAAAGACAAGACGGCCGCCTACGATGCGGCGGCGTCTATCCTCGGCGCGCGCGCGTTGCCGCAGCTGCTCAACGCGCTGAAGAACCTGGGCGTCGAAGGCGTCGCGGCCTTGACGGCGCTATATCAGGCGCAGGGGTTGATTGCGGACCAGGACACCATCGAACGCCTCGATCGGGCGCAGAAGGCCTGGGGAAAGGTCTGGCACGCCATCGTCATCGGCAGCGGGAATGCCATCGCGATGCTCGACAAGTTCCGCGAATCCGCCGGCAAGGATTTCTGGGGAACCGTGGGCGACCTCCTCAAGGTCGGACCGATGGGACTCGGCCTCGGTGACCTGACGGGGCGCCTCGCCCTCGACAACCCGGCGAAACCTGCGGCACCGGGTCCAGATCCGCAGGCGATCATTGAGGCGCAGGCGCGCGCCGCTGCCAACATGGCGGCCGCCGAGCAGGCGAAAGTGCTCGCGAAATCCAACGCCGAGGCCGCCGAGCGCGACGCCAAGAAGCTGATCGCCGCGCAGGAGTGGGCCGCAACCCTCACGCGCGAACACACCGAGGACCTGAAGCGGCAGGGCGAGGAGATCCGGCAATCGGTCCTGACCCCGAATGAAGAATATGCCGAAAAGGTGAGGCATCTTTCCAATCTCCACGCGCAAGGGGCCATCGACGCCGCAACTTTCCAGCGCGCCGTCGCGGCCGCGAGCGACGAGATGGACAAGAAGACCAAGCCGCCGAAGAAGTATCAGCGGCCGCAGACTGCCGGCGAAGGAGTCGAGGCTTTCGCGCAAAACATGGCGACCACCGGAGAGCTGGTGGCCGGCACGCTGCAGGGCACGCTCGGCGCGACCGTGCAGG
>JAUXOH010000158.1 GCA_030682505.1 Candidatus Didemnitutus sp.
AATGCCCTGTGTTCGTGCAAGTCGCCACCACCCTTGATGCCGAAAGACGGGCAGCAACAAACGGAGGAGGGTGGAAGGCAGGGTTAAGACATCTGACCACCCGTATGGCCCGTCGTTTAGAACAAAGGGGACTGCAGGAAACGGCTGGTGTATTTGTGGAGAACAGATGGATGGCTGACCATGTTGGTGCCTTGCGGAAAGGGACCGGGGTATATTTCGCGCCGCCAGGGGTCGATACCGATTACCTCCAACCGGATCCATTGGCTGAACGAAAACACCTGCTCTTCGTCGGACGTATGGATGATCGGCGCAAGAACCTTGCGCTATTGCTCAAAGCCTATGCGCAGTATCTTTCCCGCAATGACTATGGCGTGCCCTTGGTTTTGGCCGGATTTCGCGGCCCCTTGCCAGAGCACCGGCAACTGATCGACGATTTGGGGCTTACGGCGAAAGTAACCATCCATGCAGGGCCCACCCGGGCTGAATTGAGGGGTCTTTATCAAACGGCAAAATTGGTTGCGCTTAGCTCGAACGAAGAAGGCTTGGGCATGGTATTGGTTGAAGGTATGGCCTGCGGCGCGCCCGTCCTTAGCACCGATTGCGGTGGCCCTCGAACAATAGTAAACTCAGGAAAGAACGGCTTATTGGTGCCGGTTGGCGATGTGGAAGCCTTTGCCTCGGCACTGGAGCGAATGTTAACGAATCCCGGAATGGTGGCAGCGATGGGTGGTGAGGCACGTAGAAACGCTGTGATGGATTTTTCCCTCGAGGCCGCGGGCCGCCGCTTCACCGAGATCTACGAGAAAGCCCCGTTCGCCCAGAGGCGTGCACCGGATCATGATCTGGCACTCTGATAATGACTCAGTGTAAAAAGGCGATCCATGGTAACCGCAATTGATGCGTCCAATATCCGTGCGGGCGGTGGAATCACCCATCTGGCCGAGTGCTTGGGGGCACTGGATGCTATGGAACTTGGATTGAAGCGCGTGGTGGTTTTTGGCGGTCTCGAAACTCTGGCGCGGTTGCCAGAAAGAGGCTGGTTGGAGAAAAACTGTCCTCCGATGCTGCGGCAGGGGGCGGCGGCTCGATTCTGGTGGCGCCAGTTCGAGCTGACTAGGGCGGTGTCGGATTCGGCTGATGTGCTGTTAGTGCCTGGAGGAAGTTACTCCGGTTCCTTCCGGCCCTACGTCGCCTTCGCGCAGAATCTATTGCCATTTGACGCCTACGAAAAGGCCAGAGAGGGATTCACTCTGAAAGGGGCGCGCCGGCGTCTGCTTTCCTGGATGCAGACCCGGACTTTCCGGCGTGCAGATGGTGTCATCTACATGACCGGGATCTCGCAGGCGCAGATTGAGCGCAGCATGGGATTTGGCGCGATGCGCAGCCGGGTGGTGCACCACGGGACTAATCCGCGTTTCTTCCGCGCGTCTCGACCAGCACGGCCGAACTCGGAATATACGCCAGAGAAACCTTTCCGCCTGCTCTATCTTTCCATCCTCGAGCCCTACAAACATCAGGACGTGGTCGTGGACGCGGTCGGTTCCCTGCTGCAAAAGGGTGTCCCGGTGGCGCTCGATTTGGTGGGCCCGGGCAATCCGCAGGACCAGCGGGAAATTAATACGCGCATCCGCCGGTGGGATCCGGCCGAGGGGTTCATCAAATACCACGGCATGATTCCCTACGAGGCCTTGAATGAGGTTTACGAGAAAGCCGACGCGTTCATCTTTGCCTCCTCCTGCGAAACGTTCGGCATCATCCTCCTCGAGGCCATGGCTGGCGGTCTGCCGGTCATTTGCTCGCACCGCAGCGCCATGCCCGAGGTCGTGGGCAACGCGGCGGTTTATTTCGACCCCTTGCATGCCGGCAGCCTGGCCGGGGCCATCCGCCGGGTTTTGGAAGACATCGGACTGCGCCGCACCCTCGCGTTCCAGGCGCGGCACCAGGCGGAGCAGTTCACGTGGGAGAAATGCGCGCGGGAGACCTTCGGTTTTGTGCGGGAAATCCATGAGGCCCACCAGCGCCGGGCCGCCACCCCCACCTGACCATGTGCGGCATCGCAGGATTCCTCGGCAATTTTGACCCTTCGCTCCTGGGGGTGATGAACCGCACGCTGGCCCACCGGGGGCCGGATGGGGAAGGCGTCTGGCATGACCCGGCCATGCGGGTGGGGCTGACGCACCGCCGCCTGGCGATCATCGATTTGTCCGGCCGGGGCCTGCAGCCCATGTGGGATGCCACCCGCCGGGTGGTCATCACGTTTAACGGCGAGATCTATAACTACCGCGAGTTGCGTCGGGAGCTGGAGTCCGACGGGTTCCAGTTTGCCAGCGACAGCGACACCGAGGTCATCCTGAATCTCTACCTGCGAGACGGGCCGACGTTTCTGTCCCGACTCAACGGGATTTTCGCGTTTGGCCTGTGGGATACGCGGAAAAAGGAACTGCTGCTGGCGCGGGATGGGCTGGGGGTGAAACCGCTTTACTATGCCCACACCTCCGCGGGGATACTTTTCGCGAGCGAGCTCAAGGCCCTGCTGGCGACGAAGTGCGTGGACCGCACCCTCGATATCGATGCGGTGGGATGCTACCTGACCTACCTGTATGCGCCCGGCGCCCAGACGATGCTGAAGTCCGTGCGCAAGTTGGGGGCGGGACGGTATCTCAGGATTTCGTGGTCCGGGGAGGTGCAGGAGAAGGTCTATTACGAGCTGCCCTACCACCAGCCCATCTCGGCCATGACGGCCGACGAGGCGGTGGCGCAGACCCGGCATTACCTGCAGCAGGCCGTGCGCCGGCAGATGGTTTCGGATGTGCCGGTCGGCGCCTTTCTCTCGGGCGGCCTTGACTCGAGTTCGGTCGCCGCTTTCGCGCAGCAAAGCATGGGGAGCCGGGCCCTGTCCTGCTTCACCATCGGGTTTGAAGGCATGCCGCCTGATGCCGAGGGCATGGTGGCCGATCTGCCCTATGCCCAGCGGGTGGCGGCGCACCTGGGCGTGGATCTCAAGACCATCTATGTGAACCCCTCCAGCGGGGTGGATCTCGAGCAAATGGTCTACCAGCTGGACGAACCCGAGGCGGATCCGGCCGCGCTGAACACCTACTATATCAGCAAGCTGGCCCGCGAAAACGGCATCAAGGTCCTGCTCTCCGGCGCGGGCGGAGATGATATCTTCACCGGCTACCGGCGCCACCAGGCGATGGAGCTTGAAAAATATTGGACGTGGATGCCCCAGACGGCTCGTTACTTTTTGCGCAGCCTTGGGAGTTTGTTATCGAAGGAGTCGGCGACTGGGCGGCGCTTCACCAAAGCATTCCAATACGCCCATTTGTCGGGTGACCAGCGCATCGTCAGCTATTTCCAGTGGATCACACCGGAGGTGCAGCGCACGTTGTTTGCGGGCCAAGTGGGCCGCTACATGCACGTCGCTGAATCTTCGCGGGTTATGCTGGAGGCCTTGCGTAGGCTGCCGCCTGACGTGGCGCCGCTCAACCGCATGCTTTACCTCGATACCAAGTATTTCCTCACCGACCATAATCTGAACTACACGGACAAGATGGGCATGGCCGCCGGCGTGGAGATCCGCGTCCCGCTGCTGGACTACGACTTGGTGGATTTCGCCGCGCGGCTGCCGACAGGCTTCAAGCAGCGGGGAGCGACGGGCAAATGGATTTTCCGGCAGGCCATGGAGCCCTACCTGCCGCAGGATGTCATCTACCGCCCCAAGACCGGGTTCGGCGTGCCGCTGCGCACGTGGCTGCATGGTCGGCTAGGAGAAACCGTCGCGGACTACCTGACGCCCGAGGCGATCAACCGCCGGGGCCTGTTCGATGCGGCCGGTGTCCAGAAACTGATCCAGAACGATCGCGCCGGCCGGGTTGACGCGGCCTACAGCATCCTGGCGCTGGCCTGCGTGGAAATCTGGATGAGGAAGTTCATCGATTGAAATCCGCCCGGGCTACACCTCCACCGTTTAAAGAATGAAAAAGAGCATTGGCATCCTGGTCGGCACACGGCCGGAAGTGATCAAGATGGCGCCGGTTTATTTCGCGCTCAAGGGCAGCGCGCTGCTTGAGCCGGTTCTGATTTCTTCAGGACAGCATCGGCAGATGCTCGACCAGGCGTTTGGCGTCTTTGGGCTCAAGCCGGATATCGATTTAGGCCTGATGCAGCCCGGGCAGACCCTCCCGGACCTGACGGCCCGCGTGATCACGGGCGTCACGGCGGCACTGCGCGCCCGGAAGTTGTCGGCCATCCTGCTGCAGGGCGACACGACCACGGTCCTCGGCTCGGCACTCGCGGCGTTCTATGAGAAAGTGTCGATCGGGCATGTGGAAGCCGGTCTGCGCACGAATAATATGCTGTCGCCCTTTCCCGAGGAGATGAACCGGCGGCTGACCTCACCGCTGGCACGGTGGAATTTTTGCCCGACCGAGCTTTCGAAGGCCAATCTCCTCAGAGAGAACATCGCGGCAGAGACTTGCCACGTCACCGGCAACCCCGTGATCGATGCACTGCTCTGGGTCCGGAATCGCTTGTGTGTGCAGGGTCGGACGGCTGCCGAAGTAGTGGCACGGGTGGGGATTCCCTCTGCGTTCGCAGAGCGGTTCCTGGTTCCTGGTTCAAGGTTCGGTGTTGTTAGTTCCCGGTTCCCGGTTCCCGGTTCTGCGATCTCGGTCTCCGGAGGTCTGGTCACTAAGAACAATGAACACATAACTGAGAACTCAGGCTCCCAGTCTCCACGCTGGGTCCTGGTCACAGGCCACCGGCGCGAATCGTTTGGAGGCGGGTTTGACAGAATCTGCGCGGCCATCAGCCGTCTGACTGAAACGTATCCTGATCTCGGCGTGTTGTATCCAGTTCACCTCAATCCCCAGGTGCAAGAACCCGTCAATCGACTGTTGGGCCGCAACCCCCGCGTGGCGCTGGTCAATCCGGCCGGCTATGAGGATTTCATCTGGCTGCTCGACCGGTGCACCTTTGCGCTGAGCGATTCCGGTGGCGTGCAGGAGGAAGCTCCCAGCCTAGGCAAACCCGTGCTGGTCATGCGCGAGACGACCGAGCGGCCGGAAGGCGTGTCCGCTGGCACATGCACGCTCGTGGGGACCGACCCGGACAAGATCCTGCGTGAAGCCGGCATCCTGCTGACGGATGCGGCGGAATATCAGCGCCGCGCCGCCCTGAAGAACCCGTATGGCGACGGGCAGGCGGCAGCGAGGATTCGCGAGATACTGGAAAAAGATTTGGGTTCAGTAGTGTCCGGAATTAACCCAGCGGTCTAGAACAGGTTAGGAATATCATCCGTGAAGTTGCTTGTAGCAAGATGTATAGAACGTGGCGCAAAGAGTTCTGCGACAGGCACCTTCTCGAATGGAGTGACGGAGAGGACT
>JAUXOH010000033.1 GCA_030682505.1 Candidatus Didemnitutus sp.
GGAGGCGAAATTTTTGCCCCCCATGGGGGGCAACGAACAACCCAGTTGCCTATCCCGCAACTAAACCCATAAACATCAAATCAAGAGACGACCGTGTCCCGCAAACTCAGGCCACATCAGATGTTGTTCGTTTTGCGGCGAGATATTGGAGATTCCGCATTTCTTTACCTCTCCCTCCTTCGTTGAAGCGCCTCCGAATCGACGAGATCTATTCGGCCGATTCTTGCTTTGCCGCTCGTGCCTGCCTGCGTTGAAGAAGAAGACAGATCATCCAGTCACCGATGAGCAGAAGGAAGCTGTTCTACGAACCTCAATTGCGAGAGTGGAACGTGCTTTCTCGACTCTCGCAGGGTACGGATACTATTCAGAGGAGTTGGAGAGGTTCTTACACTCATCTGGAGCCATCAAGCTGACGTTCAAATACGAAGCAGAGGCTAACTGCAAAAGACAACTCCGGGGAGCTGACGCTCCCCTCCGTGGCTGAGCTGAAACGTTGGCCAAAAAAGAAAACCCATGAAGACCATCATTGCCCTGCTTATCTGCGCGTGCTTCTCGCTCGCGTTGCCCGTGCATGCCGAGCAACCGCGTCCGATTACTAAAGAGAAGGCGCTAGCGCGGCTCACCCAGTCTTTCGCAGAATCAGAGGTTGTTGTGGTTGCGAAAGTCTCTCAAAGCGGAAATCGGATGGTTTTCACCTGTACGGAAGTTTGGAAAGCGAGAGATGGCGCGCCAATCGTGGGTCAGATCATCGAAATCGACCCGAAGCAGAAGCTCGATCCCCAAGAGGGCTCCGCTATCGTCTACTTTCCCGCATTTCCTCCGACCAAGGATTGGTATAACGCTTTGTGGCTTTCGAAGGAAAGCTTGCGCATGTGTCCGGATCTTTCGCTCACCGAGATACGGAATGCTCTCTCGATCAAAAAGGAATAGTTTCAGATTTGAAGGGCGACGGTAACTGATGAGCGCGCGGCGAGACTCCGCCCGCATCACGCGGTTGGCGGCGACGCTGGCCTCTCGGTCTTGGTGTAGAATTTGGCCTGGGTGACCAGTTTGAGCCGGTGCACGGCCAGGCTCAGGTCGGCGAGGAGGGCCAGCGCGGCTGCGTCGGGGGCCGCCGCTTCCAGGCGCTCTTGCAGGCGGTGGAAGCGTTCGCCGAGGGAGCGATGCACGTCGGTATCGCCCAAGCGGAGCATGAGCCGTCGCGCCCGTTCGGCTTGTCGCCGGGTCTTTTCGACCAGTCGCAACGCGGCCGCAAACTCGATCCGACCGGCCCGGGTCTCCTTGAACACCGTGCACTCGAAGGTCCGGCATTGCCGCGGCCGGTGCTGGTAGAGCTGGCAGGTGCGGTCCTCACACAGGGCCGCGCAAGGCTGGGCAAAGCGGGCGACGGGCTTCCGGGCGCGCGAGAAGGCGACCGGCAGCCCCAGCGCCTTCAATTGCCCGGCATCTTCGTCCGGTTCGAGTTGCACGCCGTCGAAGAGCGTGCCGTCGCAGCACAGCCCGCAGGCGAGGCAAAGTTGTTCACTCGGAGTCACGCTCCAGCATCCGGGATCCGAGGGCCGAAGCGCAAGCCCCGCTGCAGCCCGCATGGGTTCACCCAACTGTGTCGCTTCGCGCCGGCAAGCTGCTCCGGAGACCACCGGCTTCTGTCGTTTTGGCAAAGTTCCGGTTGGCAAGTTGGGCGGACCTACCCAGATTGGCCGGCATGACCGATGTCCCCCGCTCACCCCGACGCCCGCTGTTGTGGCTCGCGGCGTTCGTCGTGATCGCGGTGACGGGGCTGGTCTTGTTGCGCCGGCCGCTCGTGGCGGCGGCGATCTCGTCGACTCTGCGGATGAACGGCGCCGGCGATGTGCGGCTGGACGTGACGGATGCATCGCCGTGGTTTGTCGAGGTGAAGGATCTCGGCTTCAAGGTGCGGACGCAGCGCTTTGACGCGAAGCGCGTGACCGTGAGCCGTTCCCGTTGGTGGCAACCCTCGCTGGGCGCGGTGAGAATCGAAGGCGCGAAAGTGCCGGTGACGCTCGATGGTTCGGACACCAATCCCTGGGCGTGGAGCAATTACGCCGGCTCGGAGCCGGTGGTGGCCCCGGCGGAGCTCAAGATTCCTGCGGAGCAGATCAGTCTCGACGGCACGTTGGAGCTGCGGGTGGCGGGACAACCCGCCGAGGACCTGACGATCAAGTTCGAGGCCAAGCTGGGGGAGAATTTCCGTTGGTCCGGCACCGTGCAGGCCCGCGCTCCGGGCTTGGCCGCCGACGTGGCGGCGGAATTCGATTACCCGAAACAGACGCTGCAATTCCAGCTCACGCGGTCCGAAATCGATCTGCAACGCTGGCAGGGATTCATCCAGCAACTCGTCGTCCTGCCGGGAGGCAAATGGGACCTGGCGGGGATCCTGACGGTGACGGCGGCCGGCACGTATGCGGAGGACAAGCTGGCGGTGAACGGTCGCGTGCAGTTGCGCGACGGAAATTTCTATTTTGCCGAGCGCAATGTCACCGCGAGCGGAACGACCGCCGATTTCACGTTCACCGATTTTGACCGGGTGGTGTCGGAACCCGGCACGGTGCGGGTGGCCAAACTCGATGCGGGCGAAATCAAGGTCACGAATCTCGATCTCGAGCTGGCGTTTGCAGGCCCGGAGAAAATCGCGGTCAGTCGTGCGTCGCTGGAGGCATTGGGCGGCAAGCTCTCCGCGGAACCGTTTACGTTTTATCCCCTGAAGAACGAGCTGGACGCCACGCTCGTGGTGGAGGGGCTCGTGGTGGAGCAGATCATGGCGCTGACGAAGGACGTCCCGGCCAAGGCGATGGGGTTCGTGGATGGCTGGTTGCCGATCCGCATCGATGGCGCCGGGCTGCGGTTTGGCTCGGGCTGGCTGGAGTTGAAACGCGGCGCGTATGCCGAGGTGAGGTTCAACGCCGCCGGGCTGCTGACCAACGGGGTCTCCCCGAAGCACGCGAGCTACCCGACCCTCAAGAAGGTCGAGTCGGGCCTGTTGCAGTTGAAGTTGACCGAATTGCGGTTGGACATCCGCCCGCCCGGCGCGCCCCCGGGGCGGTCCGCCACCCTCCGGCTCAAGGGCGAACCCGTTGATCCCCAAGTGAAGGCGCCCGTGAACCTCGACCTCAACGTCAACGGCCCGCTGGAGCAGTTGCTCAACCTCGGGATGGACGGTCGCATCAAATTTCCCACCGGCCGGTGAATAGATTGCCGGTTCGCCTCGTCTTAGTTACCAAGGAACCATTCCCCCATCCCCGTGACCCACTTTCAAACATGATGAAACGCCCCGCGATATTCCTCGCCGGCCTGCCGCTATTGTTCGGCGGGTGCGTGCAAGTCCGAACGGCACCGATCGAAGTGAAACCCATTCACATCACCGTCGACGTCAACGTGAAGGTCGAGCGTGCGCTCGAGAACTTCTTCGGCGACCTCGACGCCAAGTCCACCAGCATTTCCACCCCCCAAGAGGAGACCAAACGATGATCGCCCGAATGATTGTCCTGTGTGTTGCATTTTGCGCGCTGAGCGCCTCGACCGTCCTGGCTGAGACCGCCAACGACATCCGCCGCCGGATGGAGCAGCGCTTGCCCGCGATCGACGAGCTGAAGGCCAAGGGCGCGCTGGGTGAAAACAACCGCGGTTTCCTCGAAGTGCGCGAGTCCGCCGGCAACGCCGCGTCGGTCACGTCCGACGAGAACCGCGACCGCGAGGCCGTCTATGGCATGATCGCGCAGCAGACCGGGGCCTCGGCGGATTCCGTCGGCCGGGCCCGCGCGAAGCAGATTGCCGGGCAGAGCGTCGCTGGTGTCTGGGTGCAGCGCGAAAACGGCGAGTGGTATCGAAAATAGACGACGGCCGGGCTGGGACTGGTGATTTTGAACCACTGAGACGCAGAGGTCACGGAGGAGAGGCAGGCCACCACGAAACACACGAAATACACGAAAGTGGGTGGAACGCGTTGACCCCAACGCGTTGAGATCGACCGCTCCCAGCTGACAGTTGCCTGACTGGAACCACAGAGCTCACGGAGCGGGTCGGAGAGATTGAACCACGGAGGCACAGAGGGCACAGAGTGGGATTCCCTAACTCCTGAAATTTCTCTGTGTGCTCCGTGTTGGGTCGGAACTCTGTGTGCTCTGTGACCCAATCCGGAACCTGCCCGGATTGAGGTGTGCCGCCGACGGGAAAGGAGCCGGCTTAAACCGGCACCAGGATGCCCGCGATCGCCGCAGCCATGAAGCATGCGATGCTGCCGCCGATCAGCGCCTTGACGCCGAGCTTGGCGAGATTTTCGCGCTGGCCGGGGGCGATGGCACTGATGCCGCCGATCTGGATGCCGATGGAGACGATGTTCGCGAAACCGCAGAGCGCATACGTCATGATCATCAGATTGCGCGGGTCGTTGTAGGCCCCGGCGTTCTTCAGGTCAGCCAGTTGGAGGAAGGCGACGAATTCATTGAGCACCGTGCGCGTGCCGAGCAGCGAGCCCGACTGGAGCAGGGCATCGTTGCTGATGCCCATCAGCCACGCCACCGGGGCAAAGAGCATGCCGAGGATGAACTCGAGGGAGAAGGACTTGAAGGCGCCGTTGGTGACGGAGGCGACCCAGGTGTTCAAGCCGAGGGGATCGCCGATCCAGCCGCTGAGCACGTAGTTGACGAGCGCGACACCGGCGGTGAAGACGATCAACATGCCGCCGACATTCACGGCGAGCTTGATGCCATCGGTGGTGCCGAGGCAGATGGCATCGAGGAAGTTCGCGCCCACGCGGTCCTTGCTCACGGCGAGGTCCGAGGCGACCTTCTCGGTCTGGGGCACGAGGATCTTGGCGATGATCAGCGCGGCGGGCGCGGAAATGACGGACTTGGTGATCAAGTGCGTGGCGAAGATGACCTGTTGCGCGGGATCGGTGCCGCCGAGGAAACTGATGTAGGCGATGAGCACGGCACCGGCGACGGTGGCCATGCCACCGACCATGACCGCGAGCATCTCGGAACGCGTGAGCGTGGCGAGGTAGGGCTTGATCAGCAGCGGGGCCTCGGTCTGCCCGAGGAACACGTTGGCGGAAGCGCTGAGCGTCTCCGGGCCGGAGAGCCGCATGGCCTTGGTCATGACCCAGGCAAACGCGTAGACGATCTTCTGGAGAATCCCGAGGTAGTAGAGGGCGGAGGTGAAGGCGGAGAAGAAGATGATCGAGGGCAAGATGCTCAACCCGAAGACCATGCCGTGTTTCTCGGCATCCACGAGGGAGCCGAAGACGAACTTCGTGCCCTCGCCGGTGAAGGCCAGCAACTTGACGAAAAAGGCGCCCACGGCCTCAACGGCGTAGCGGACCGGCGGGGCATAAATCACGAGGCCGGCGAATACGAACTGAAGTCCGAGGCCGATTGTGACGACACGCCAGTTGATGGCGCGCCGATTTTCACTCAACAGAACAGCAAGGCCCACAAATGCGGTCAGGCCAAATAGTCCGCGGAAAATGTGTGTGAGGGTATCCATGGGGGAAGAAAGTGGGCCGGAGCATGCCGACCAATTGCGAAACGGCGAGTAACTTTTCTCGGGTTCCAACGTCTCTCCTTCATCAACTCCAACCATGACAACCTTCATTGAGTGCGTCTTCTTCGTCGCGGCCTTTTGCGCGACTCTTGCGCTGGGGGTGACCTGTGCCGTGGGCGTGCTCACGTGGTTGGCGGGATCCGGGACCTTGTCGCGCCGTTAGGCATCTCTGCGCTTGGCGCCCGTGTCGCTTCGCCTAGCGTCCTGCGGCATGGACATCCACGAGCGGCTGGAGACTTTCCTGGGCCGGCAGCCTGAGACCGCAGGAGCGGCTTTCGTCGCCCCCAACGCCACCGTGCTCGGGGCAGTGACCCTCGGAGCGCAGTCGAGCATTTGGTATGGTTGTGTCGTGCGCGGTGACATCAACACCATCGAGGTGGGGGAGGGAACGAACATCCAGGACCTCACGATGGTGCACCTTGCGGATGACCACGGGGTGAAGATCGGCCGCTTCAGCACGATCGGGCACAGCGCGATCATCCATGCCTGTGAAATCGGCGACGAGTGCCTCGTCGGCATGGGAGCGACAGTGCTCGACGGCGCGAAGATCGGCGACCAATGCATCATCGGGGCGAACGCGTTGGTGACGCAGCGGTTCGTGGCGCCGGCGGGTTCGATGATTCTCGGTTCGCCCGCCAAGGTGGTGCGGGCCCTGACACCGGAGGAGCGCGCGGGGATCAAGCGCTGGGCGTTGAAATACATCGAGGTGGCCCGGGCCCACGCCGCGCGAACCGGACCGTAGCACGGACCGGAACGTAGGTGGCGTGCTCGCCACGCCACGATTCGCGATCCCCAACCCGTTGCGCGGCGAGCGCGCAACCTACGACGGACAGACGTGGCGCGATCCCCGGGGACGTTGCGCGGCGAGCGCGCAACCTACGGAAAACAGCCCTGTAGGTGGCGTGCTCGCCACGCCACGCCGGATTTTTTTGGCAACGGATGCGCGGCGCGCCGCGCCGGATTGAAGTAGAATGGATTCCTCAGGAGGTCCTCATGAAAAAGAATGTCTGTTCCTATGATGTCGGCGTGCGGTTCGTGTTGGGCTGCATCATCCTCTTTGTGGGGGTGAACCTCGAATCCTGGTGGGGCCTCGTCGGCTTGGCCCCGCTGGCCACGGCCTTTGCCGGCTTCTGCCCGCTCTACGTGCCGTTTGGCTGGGACACGACGCGGTTTGACTGACCGCCGCACGCCCCCGGCCAAGTAGCCGTAGGTGGCGTGCTGGTCACGCCACGTTGATTTCCGGACGTTGCGCGACGAGCGCGCAACCTACGACGGACAGATGTGGCGCGACCCCGGTCACGTTGCGCGACGAGCGCGCAACCTACGAAAGGCGGCCCGGTAGGTGGCGTGCTCGCCACGCCACGAATCGCGACCCCCATCAGCGCCGCGCCGGCTCCTTCACCGCACCCGCTCGAGCACGCTGAAGGTGTAGCGGTAATTCGCATCGGCGCTTTCCTTCCGCCAGGACTCCCGCCAGTCCAAATGCCGCCACTCGGGAAACCACGTGTCGCCGGGCACGTCGGCATGCACGAGCGTGAGCAAGAGGCGGTCGGCCAAGGGCAGGGTTTCTTCGTAGATGCGCTGGCCGCCGCAGATCATGATGTCGCCGGGGAGAGCTTGGGCGAGGGCGAGCGCCTCGGGCACGCTGCCCGCCACCTTCACCGATGGCGTGGCCAGGGCCCGATCGGACGTCAGGACCACCGGCTGACGCCCGTCCGCCTGCACCTTGGGCCAAGTCTGGTAGCAAATGCGGCCGAGCACGACGACGGTGCCGGCGGTCTGGGCGTGAAACCACGCCTTGTCCTCCGGAATCTCAAACGGCAGGCGTCCCGCCCGACCGATGACGCGGTTCGCGGCGCAGGCGACGATCAGATTGAGGGGCTTGGGCATCAGGGTCGGGCGAGAGACGGTTCAACTAACCTGGCGCCGGGTCGGGCGGGCAAGCGATTTTCCGGGATTAGAGCCGGTTGGCCCCCGGATAGGGCGAACACTACCGCGCCGGTCAGAGCGGGAGTGGACTTGTCATAAAGCCTCCGGGCCCTAACGCTGGCGGCATGATTATCGGAGTCCCCAAAGAAGTTAAGATCGGCGAGAAACGCGTTTCCATGACCCCCAGCCTGTGCCGCCGCATCACGGCGCTCGGCGCCAAGGTCATCATGGAAAAGAACGCCGGCGTCACGGCCGGGTTCGTTGACGCCGAATACAAGGCCGCCGGTGCGACCTTCACCAATTCGGCGGCGAAGGTCTGGAAGACCGCCGACATGATCGTGAAAGTGAAGGAGCCGCTCGAATCCGAATACGGCCGCATGCAGCACGGCCAGACGATCTTCACCTACCTGCACCTCGCCGCCGGCCCCGTACTGGCGAAGCAACTGTGCAAAAAGGAAATTCTCGGCATCGCCTATGAAACCGTGGAGGGCAACGACGGGTCGTTCCCGCTGCTCAAGCCCATGTCGCAAGTCGCCGGCCGCTTGTCGGTGCAACTCGGGGCCTACTTTCTCCAATCGCAATTCGGCGGCTCCGGCGTGTTGCTCGGCGGCATCCCCGGCACGATGCCGGGCAAGGTGGTCGTGATTGGCGCCGGCAATTCCGGGGCGCACGCCGTGCAGATGGCCGTCGGCATGGGCGCGCGCGTCACCGTGCTCGACCTCGACACCCGCAAATTGGAAATTCTCGATACCGAGTATCGTGGACGCATCGTCACGCTGGTTTCCAACCCGGCCAACATCGAGGCCGCCGTCACCGATTGCGACCTGCTGATCGGCGCCGTGCTCATCCCGGCCGCCAAGGCGCCGATCGTCGTCTCCGCCAAGACGGTGAAGAAGATGCGCCCCGGTTCGGTGATTGTGGACATCGCGATCGACCAGGGAGGGTGCATCGAGACGATCCAGCCGACCTCGCACGAGAAGCCGGTTTACCAGCTCCATGGTGTCAACCACTACGCGGTGCCGAACATGCCCGCGCTGGTGGGCCGCACCTCGACCTTGGGCCTCACGCAAGCCACCGAACCCTACCTTGCCATGATGGTGCAGAAGGGGATCGAGCGCGCGCTGGCGGAACACAAGGGACTCGCCAAGGGCGTCAACACCCGCGGCGGCCGCATCGTGTACGAGGAAGTGGCCAAGGCCGTCGGCTTCGACCGCGCCTGAGCCGGCGCGCGATCATGCGCCGACTGGCATCTTGAATTCCGCCCGGTGCCTTGTGCACCGGGCTTTTTGTTTGCGGCGCGACCGCTCTTCTCGCCATCGTTCGTCCACGGGCCGCCAACCAAGTCTTCCGATGTGCAGTTTCTTGTTCCGTGCTTTTCGCGGCGGCCGCGGGGTCCTCGCCTGTTTTTGTCTGGCGAT
>JAUXOH010000041.1 GCA_030682505.1 Candidatus Didemnitutus sp.
CGGTCGAAAAGGCCGGGGTGAAAATTTATTATCCCGACAAACAGGCCTTTGCCGACGCGACCGCGCCGATGCTCCAGTCGTTCCAAGGCACGCGGATCGGGGAACTCGCCCGCCGGATCAGCGAGGTAAAGTGACGCCCTCATGACCGCTGCTGCCCATCTCTGGAATCGCCTCTGTCGTGGCCTTGAGGTGTTCACGATCGCGCTGTTTGCCATCCTCGTGCTGGACGTGTTGTGGGGAGTCATCTCCCGCTACGTTCCGGGCATTCGTCCGAGCGACTGGACGGAGGAGCTGGCGGTCTATCTCCTGGTGTGGGTGTCGCTCTACGGCGCCGCGCTGACCTACCGCGGCTATGGGCACCTCGGCGTCGACTATTTTGTTTCCAAGCTCGATCTGTCGGCCCAGCGGGTCGTCGCCGTGATTGTGGAGATCGCCGTGCTGTTGTTTGCGGGGTTCGCCCTTTGCTATGGCGGCTCGCGGCTCGTGTTCGAGACGCTGGCTTCCAACCAGCTCACGCCGGTGCTGCAATGGAAGATCGGCTACCTTTACTCGGCCGTGCCCTTGAGCGGCGGGTTCATCTGCGCCTTCTGCCTCGAGCACCTGCTTAAACTCAAACCGGTGGGCGCCCAGGGCGCGCCGAAGGAGATCTGACATGTCCGCCGAGGTCTTCATTCTCCTGATCGTTTTTCTCGGGCTCATGGTCCTGAACGTTCCGATCGCGGTCTGCATCGGACTGGCGACGGTGGCGACCATCGCCACGCTCGGCGATGTGCCGACCGGCTACGTCGTGGCGCAGCGTCTGTCCACGGGCATCGCGAGTTTCCCGCTGCTGGCGATTCCGTTCTTCGTGCTTTCCGGTGTCCTGATGGGCGACGGCGGCATGGCGCGAAGACTGATGGATTTCGCCTCGGCGCTCGTCGGTCGTTTTCCCGGGGGACTGGCCTACGTGAATACCGTCACCTGCATGCTGTTTGGAGCCGTGTCGGGTTCGGCGGCGGCGGCTGTTTCTTCGATTGGTGGTTTCATGATTCCGCAAATGGAGGCCAAGGGTTACACGCGTGAGTTCGCCGTGGCGCTGACGGCGACGTCGGCCACCACCGGGCTGCTGATTCCTCCGAGCAACATCATGATCGTTTTCGCGGTGGTGTCCGGGAACGTGTCGGTGGCGGCACTTTTTCTCGCCGGGGTCCTGCCGGGCCTGCTCGTCGGCTTCTCCATCATGGCCGCGAGTTTTGTCACCCTGCGCTTCCTGCGCCCGGCCCATGCAGCCGCGGTGGCGGCGGCCTCGTCGGCGTCGGAAGCGGTGGCGCCGGCCCTGTGGCGGTCGTTCTTTGGCGCGCTGCCCAGCCTGCTCTTGGTGGTGATCGTGCTGGGCGGGATTTTGGGCGGATTGTTTTCCGCCACGGAGGCGTCAGCCATCGCAGTCGCCTACTGTCTCGTCCTCGCGATGTTGCTTTACCGGGAGATCAAGGTGGCGGAGCTGCCCGCGATCCTGTTGCGCGCGGCCCTGACGACCTCCGTCGTCATGCTGCTCGTTGGGGCCAGTCAGGCCATGAGCTGGGTGCTGGCCTATGAACGGGTGCCGCAAATGGTGAGCGCGGCGATGATCGCGTTGTCGGACAACCCCCTCGTGATTCTGCTGCTCATCAATGTGCTCCTGCTCATCGTGGGCACGTTCATGGACATGACGCCCGCCGTCCTGATCTTCACCCCGATTTTCCTCCCCGTCGTCACCGGACTCGGCATGGATCCGGTCCATTTTGGCATCCTCATGATTGCCAATCTCTGCATCGGACTCTGCACGCCGCCCGTGGGCACGTGTCTGTTCGTCGGTTGCAGCGTGGGCAAGACGACGATCGCCCGCGTGGTTCCATCGGCGATTCCCTTCTTCATTGCCATGATGATCGCGTTGCTCGCGATCACCTACCTTCCGTGGTTGTCGCTCGCGCTCCCGCGGCTGCTCAATCTGCTGTGAGCCAACCATCCGTTCGTGCCCTCCCGGCCGGGACACCGCGTGGCTTGCGCTCACGGTCCGTCCGGCTTGAATTGTTTCCCCTGATGCAACCGCCGTCCGTCGTTTTTTCTTCCCATGAATTCATCTGATTATCTCAGTTCACTTTTTGGCCTGCGCGGCAAGGTCGCGGTCGTGATCGGCGGCACGGGCGAACTCTGCGGCGCGATGGCCGAGGGGCTGGCCGGTGCCGGTGCCGAAGTGGTGCTGGTGGGGCGCAACGTCGAGAAGGCCGCGGCGCGGATCGAGACGATCACCGCGCTGGGTGGCAAGGCGTGGTTCCACGCCGCCGAGGCCACGAGCAAATCCGAGCTGGAGGCCCTGCGGGACACCGTGGTGCAGCGCAGTGGAGGGATCGACATCGTGATCAATGGCGCGGGCGTCAACTCCGCCACGCCCTTCTTCGATATTTCCGAGGACGAGTTTGACCGGATCGTGAACGTGAATCTCAAGGGCGTGCTCTTCGGTTGCCAGGTTTTCGGCCGGTATCTGGTCGATCGCGGGCAGGGCGGCTCGATCATCAATCTCGGCTCGATGTCGGGCGTCGTGCCGCTTTCGCGCGTCTTCACCTATTCGGCCACGAAGGGTGCCGTGCATAATCTTTCCTTGAACCTCGCTCGCGAGTGGGCGCCGCATCGCGTGCGGGTCAATGTCATCGTGCCCGGATTCTTCCCCGCGGAGCAAAACCGCAAGGTGCTGACCCCCGACCGGGTCACCTCGATCATGGGCCACACCCCGATGAAACGCTTTGGCGAGGCGCGCGAATTGATCGGCGCCACCGTGCTGCTGGCGAGTGAAGCCGCGGGCTCCTTCATCACCGGGGAAGAGCTCATCGTCGACGGCGGTTATCATGCGATGACGATCTAGTCGCCCGGAGACCTGCGCTCATGTCTGCCATCAACGATTTTCTTCTGCAGCACGACCTGCGCATCGCGCAGAACCCCTGCATATCGTCGGACTTCTGCCTCGATTGGACTGCGCTGAGCGCGAAACTGGTGAGTGGCGCGCCGGTCAAGGAATGGACCAAGAGCCGCTTCGAGACCGCGGGTGGCTCGTGGACCCTGCTGGAAGACGAAGCGACCGGTGATTGTGCCTGGCGACGTGAAACCCAGGCGAAGGGACACTTCGCGGGTTTGCTGGACGGCGGCATCGCGCTGGGCGGCAGCATCGTGGTGTATCCGGCCACGTGGAAAAATCTCCTCCAACTGAAGAATCTCGTGCTGGAGCATGACGCGGCGTCGACGATCTTCCCGACGGCCGGCGATCAACTTGGCCGCCGGACCCTCGGCGTGGGCGCACGGTTCACGACGTTGCACTGGCCCGCGGTGGAGTGGGCCATGAGCGCGCTCGAGATCGGACTGACGGCCAACCAGAATTCCATCCCCCGCGAATTGGTCTACGATGTCGACGCGATGCTGGAAGGCCGGCTCGACACCGTGCCGTTTCCGTTCATCGGCACCAACGTGCCCGAGGGGCACCAAGGCCAGAGCGTCGAGGGCATGAGCCATGGTTGCGTGCTGTCGAAGTTGAAGGGCGGGTTTCACCGCCGGCGCCTCGCGTGGTCGTTCAACGCCGACCACCAGCCGATCGGCGGCAAGTTTGACCGGCGCGAAGACGTGTTGGTGCGCGGCTGCCTGCTCGCGAGCTACATCACTTTCGACCTGTCGCCGGAACTGGCGCTCAGTCAACCGGCGACGCTCGGGGACATTCCCGCTCATTTGGTGACCTCAACCCGGGAGCGGGTGGCGGCCATCGGACTCCAACTCGACGACGCGGCCTTCGACCAACTGTTGGGCACGGTGTGGCCCGCCATGGTGAAAATGAAGCAACGCGACGAGAAATACGCCGCGGCGCGGGCCGCCGCTTTCACGACCGATGCGGGGCGCAGGTATTTGCGCGAGCTGTCGATCGACGAATTGCCGGGCCTGACGACGCCGGGAACCACCGCGGTCATGCTCGCGTTGTGCGAGGCGATGGGGATGCCGGTCAATTTTGTGGCGCCGGCGTTTGGATTCCAAAAGAACATGCCGTATGCCGACAACGCCGCGCTGCGGACGTTGATCGCCGCCCAGTGGGCCGTGTGCGAGCAGTTTGGCGTGAGCATCGGGTTCCACTCCGGTTCCGGCAAATCAGCCGAAAATTACCGGGTGATGGGCGACGTGACCGGCAGCTGCCTCGAGATCAAGACGAGCGGCCGCTACACCTACGAGATGGGCCTCGCGTTGTTCAACTCCCGGAATTCGACGGATCAGCAACTCTGGCAGGACTGGTATCGGTTCACGATCGATCTGGCCGTGGCGGGCTCCTTCAGCGCCGATGGCACGGAACAGAAAATGGCGCGGACCTTTGTGGCCGATGCCCTCGGCAAGTCGGGCCAGTCATGCGAGGTCTTTGCGACGCCCGTGACGTGCCGCTCGGCGATCGAGACCCTGCCGCCGTCACCGGAGCACATGTTCTTCTTCGAATACAATTTTCTCTACGTGCTCGCGGCGGGAGGCCGGCCGGAGAAGTCCGCCCTCGGTGACCACACCGCGGCGGGCTATGCGCAACGCGCGCGCTTTTACGCCCTCAGTCCGGAGGCCCGGTTGAACTACGCCAAGGGCGTGGCGGGTTATCTGGTGTTCTTGGCCGAGCACACGGGACTGGTTGCCGCGGAACGTTGTGCGGCGGTGCGCACGTTGCTCGAGCGTTACCCGTCGCTCGACGCGATGATCAATGATATCAGTCGCTGAAGCTGCTTCCTTTGCCTACCGTTCGTTTTACCCCCGCTCCATGAAGCCCTTCATTCACGACGACTTTCTGCTGCAGACCGATACCGCGCGCGACCTCTATCAC
>JAUXOH010000058.1 GCA_030682505.1 Candidatus Didemnitutus sp.
GTCAGGGGCGAGGACGTTGTCATCGTCCACATAGACCAACAGGGCGGCGGTGGATTCGGTCTTCCCGCGCAACCGCGCCCACGTGAGGCCGAGCTGGTTTTCCACGCAGATCCGCGCGAGCGGATGCCAGGAAAGGTCCAACCGACCGGTCAGCGGCGGATGGGAGGCATTGTCGATCAGGAGCAGTTCCCAGTCGGGGCCCGGCATCGTCTGTGTCCTGAGGGCATCCAGCACGCGTTGCAACCGACCTTGGTCTGGGTTGTGCGCGCAGATGATGACCGACAGCAGCGGGGAGGACATGTCAGCGGCGTCGGGCGACAAAGATGAACTGGCGGCAGATGCCTCGGCGTTCGAGGATCAAGGGCAGGATGTCGGTCTTGCGGACGAGGAGGTCGGCGGGTGGCGGAATCACGAGGGGCCGGCCGAAGAGGCGGCGCAGACCGCGCTCCAGCCGGAGTACCCAGGAGCGCTGCAGGGTGCCGACAACATAATCGAGCGAGTCGAGCCGCAGGTCGCTCTGTTCGTATTCGCCGATGACGTCAAAGCGGTCGGAGACCCACGCGTGGAGGTCCGCATAGGTGGGCTCGCTGAGGTGCCAATCGTTGGCGAGAGGATCGGGGGCGCCGGTGAAGCGGAGTTTGTTCGGGGCGCTGACGATGAGCAGACCGCCCGGTTTCAGCCGATCGGCCAACTCGGCGAGCACGGCCCGCGGTTCGCGCAAGTGCTCGATGACTTCGAACATGACGGCGAAATCAAATCCCGCGGGCACCTCGGCTGTAGCGGTTTCCAGACTGGTTTGGAAAGTGGCGTTGACGGGATGCTCGCGGTCAAGGGCCGCGGCGATGATCGCGGCGTCGATGTCCACGCCCGTCATCGTGGTGGCGCCGCTGCGGGCCAGAATTTCGGTTCCATAGCCCACGCCGCAACCGAAATCCAGGCCGTGGCCGGACGTGCAATAGCGGGTGGCGAAGGCGTAGCGTTGCAGGTGCTCCCAACCGTAGTCGGGCCACCAGTCGGCATCGGTGGGAGTGATTCGTTCAGGCATGGGGCGGGGGGAGTTGGCGCAAAAGATCGAGGCAGCGCCGGGCGGAGGCGGCGGGCGCGTAATGATCCAGCGCCCATTGCCAACCGGCGGCGGCGATGCGGCTGAGGGCGACGGGATCCAAAGCGAGGAACCGGGCGACATCACGCTCGAGATGCTCGAAATCGAAGCCGACATAGTGCGTCCAGTTCACCGGCATGACGGGCAACTCAACCCCGTATTTTTCGAGATCGACGTGCAAGGCGACACTGCCGGCCGCGAGGCTTTCCCAAAAACGCCAACTGTCCCATTGGATGATGCGGTCCGTGCGCCCAAGCGCGCGGCTGAGGACGCGGTAAAACCGGTGCCGCAAGCGGGCCTTGCCGCCACCGACCAAACTGGAGGACGGATCAAAGGGCAGCCCCGGAATGAAGTCGCCGCAAAAGCACGCCACGCACTGCGACTGCCGGAGCTGGTCATAGTAGCCGGGATTGTGCTTTTGTTGCGTCTGCCGCCACATCAATTGGGCCCACGGGTCGGCCGGCACCTCCCCGGCTGGGGTCTGGCGGGTGTCGAGCGGCCACACTGTCGCGAGCTTCGGCAGCAACCGCTCAAGGGCGGCGCGGCGCACGCCATGGACATAGCCGTGGGTGAAGCCGAAATTCTGCACGATCACCCGCTCGCGGGAGGCGAAGGGCGGTCCGTCAGCGGTGGCCCGCAGCACCCGACTGGCCATGCCGAGCACCCAGGGGACGGTGTTGGCGGGATTGAAAGTTCTTCGGTTATACTTGGGACGCAGCACCAGGTCGAAGGCGCGGAACTCGGGCCGCCATCCCGTCGTCTTGTAGCCGTCGTCGGGATCAAGCAGCATCAATCGGTGGCGGCGGTTCGCGGTGGTCAGCCCGACCGGCATGGCGGCGCCGGTCGCCTGAAACGTCACCGGGTCGACGTAGTTGAACCAGTAGGTTGAGAAGACAATGACGTCGCACTCGTCCGGGCGGATGGCGGGATCATGACGAAAGAGAAAATCACCGCCGGCGGGCTCCTGCTGCCAGAAGTCACGGCTGGCGGAGAAAGAAACGCCGAGTTCGCGCAGACCCTCGGCCAAATAAATGACGGCGTCATTGTAGACTTCGTGGGGGGCGATGTAGAAATGGAAACGCATTAGGATTGGTCGCCACCGGAAGATTGCCGTTCCCGCCAACCCCATGCCGCCATGTCGGCAGTCGCCTGGCGCACTCCGCGATCCCAAGCCTTTTGTCTTCGCCGTTCAAACCGACTGGTCCGCAACCAGCGCCGCACCCCGCGCAGCAGACGGCCGGAGAAAGGAAGGGATGTCTCGCGGCCCGGACCAAAATGGAGGAAGTGGAGCACGGTGACCGAGTAGCCGTTGGCTTCACCCTTGTAGCGAATGTGGTGCTCTTCGCTCATGTGTTTGGCCGGAATGAAATGCTCGAGGACCAAGGCCTTGAAGAGACCGGTTCCGAAGCCGTGTTTCACCGCGACATAGTTCATGTCCAGATCCTCACCGGTCAGCAGCCGTTCGCCGGTACGGCCGAGAGAAAGTCGGCGTGGGTCGCGATCCACCTCGGCCAGGTAGGCCTCCACCACGGGTCGCCGCAGACACATGCCCGCACCCCATGGCATGCAGCGCGGATCTTCAATGATGTTTGACCATCGATCGGTTTCAATCCGGCGCTCCTCACCGAAACTCCGCTCCAATTCGGTCGCCGGTTCGACTTCGAAGCGCGGAATCAGCTGCCCGCCAAACGTGCCTATCTGGGGGTGGGCGAGAAAAATTTCACGCGCCCGGGTGAGGTAATCAGGACCCAACACGTTGTCATCGTCGGAATGAATGACCAGATCGCCCTTGGCCTCGAGGTAGCCGCGCCACCGCGCATTGGCCAGGCCTTGCTTGGGCTCAACGACAATTCGGGCTGCGGGATGCCAACCGAGATCGAGGAATTGGGAGAGCGGCTCCCGGGAGTTGTTGTCCACCACAATCAGCTCCCACTGCGCGCCCGGCAGGTCCTGCTGCCTGAGGCTGTCCAAGGTGGCCTGCAGAAAGTCGCGCCGTGGATTGTACGCGCACAAGATCACCGAAACAAAAGGAGCTTGGGGCGGGACCGTCATGAATCGGGCGCGGAAGGAGGACGCGGGGCGTTTGCCATTTCAGTCAACCCATCCTCCCGCGAAAGCTGCGGCTGAAAACCGAGCATCTCGCGGGCCCGCCGGGTGCAGGCGTAGGAATGGCGGATTTCGCCCGGGCGGGCGGTGGCATGGGTCGCCGGCCGGTTGCATCCGGTGGCGCGCGCGATCAGTTGCCACAATTCGTTGATCGACGTCGGTTGTCCCGTGCCGACATTGAAAACCGCCGGCTGCGCGGCGGGGGCGTCCCAGAGCGCCGCGCGCAGGTTGGCGCGCACCACGTCCGAGACGTGCACGAAATCGCGGGTCTGTTCACCATCGCCGTAGATGACCGGTCCCGTTCCCTGCCGGCCAAATTGGACGAAGCGGGGGACGACGGCGGCATATTCGGAATGGGGATTTTGCCGGCGGCCGTAGACATTGAAATAGCGCAAACTGGTCGTGGAAAGTCCCCGCCCGACATAGTAAACACCGAGGTTTTCCCCCGCCAGTTTTGAAACGGCATAGGGCGACAGCGGCTGAGGGCGCATCTCTTCCTGTTTCGGCAGTTCGGGATCATCGCCGTAAACCGCCGAGGAACTCGAGAACACCAGGCGGCGCACCCCCGCCGCAGCGGCGGCCTCGAATAAATCGCCGGTGCCGCCGATGTTCACCTCCTCGGTCAGGCGCGGATCGCGGATGGAATCAATCACCGAAACTTGGGCGGCCAGATGAAAAACCAGATCGACTCCCGCGCACGCCCGGCGGACGGCCGCCGTGTCGCGCAGGTCGCCGGCGCTGAAATCGAGTCGCTCGTGACCGGTGGGCAGGTTCGCGAGATTGCCCGTGCTCAAGTTGTCCAGCACGCGCACCTTCCAGCCTTCCTGCAACAGCAAGTCTACCAGGTGGGAACCGATGAATCCCGCTCCACCAGTGACGAGGGCCAGCGCGCCAGCCGGCGGATTGGCCGGAGCAGGGTCGGGCTGGGTGTCTGGGGAGGTGGTCAAGGCTGGATGGTCAAACGAGGGAGGAAATTTATGGAGAGCGGGGTTCGAGCCAGAACCAGCGCATCGGACCGGGGCGCTTTTCATCCATCACGTTGACCGCCCGGCCGCTCCAAGGCGTGAAACGGATCGCGCGGATCGGGGACGGCAAATCGCGGGCTGTCCGCGGACGACTTTGGACCTCCTCGACGTGGTGCGTGGAACGAAAGCGCGGGAGCAGCAGTTCGCCGATGGGCGCGTGAAAGTCATGCACCTCCACCAAGATGACGGCGCGGGTCAGCGCCGGGACATTGGCAGGATCAAGCAATTCGCCCTCGGCGTCGATCACGATCGCGGGATGCGCGACACCCTGCAGTGCCGTGGCAAGATCGCTGCTGGTGCAAGCACCGCGGATCGCGACCCGGGCTCCAACGGCATTGAGCGTGGCGATCTGACCGATGAGTTCGCGACCATGCGCTTCGGTTTCGAATGCGGTGACCCGCGGGTTCGGTAGCCGCCAAGCCAGTCCCGCGGCGTAGTAGCCCTCACCGGCACCGATGTTGATGATGCGGGTCGGTGCGAGGGAAATCAGTTTCTCGACGTGGGTCCACAGTTCGCATTCATAGGTGCCCAGCAATTTGGCGAAGTGAACACTGCCGACGCTGTTGGGCACATAGCGCAATCCGGCGAACGGGCCGGAAATAACCTTCCAGCCGAAGAGGTGTCGGTAGAGAGAGCGGAGAAACATCAGTTTGGTGGGCGCACACGCGCGATGGCCCGCTGATAGCTCGCAATCTGGTCCGCAACCACGCGGTCGGCTGCATAAGTGTCGGTCACATGGCGTCGGCCAGCTTCCCCCAGGGCCGTCCGGCGGACCGGATCTGCCAGCAGGGCGAGGAGGGCCCGCGCGATGACGTCGGTCCGGTGGGGCGGCACCAGCACGCCGTAGCGACCGTCGGCCAGGATTTCAGCCATGCCGCCATTCGCACTGCCGATCACGGCACGGGCCGCGGCAAGGCCCTCACAGCAAACCAGCCCAAAACTTTCCCAATGGCTGGGCGCGACCAAAATGTCGGTTTCTGCCAGCAGGCCGGGAATCTCCTCGGGAGCCCGCGCGCCGGTGAACTCCACCTGCGCCGCGTGCGGTCCGAGCCGCGCCCGCAGAAACGCCTGCATGTCGTTCCCTGCGGGTCCGTGGGGAACCGATCGGCCGATGAACCGGAAGCGGGTCCCGGGGGCTTGCGCGAGCACGAGGGGAATGGCGTCGGCCAGATCGATCACACCCTTGCGTTCCTCCAGTCGGCCCAAGTAGGTGACCCGATGGGTCGTTCCGCCGGCGGGGATGCGCAGCAGTTCAGGCCCCGGCTCGTAGGGGTAGGGGAAGACGGAAATTCGGTCCCGGTCGAGCGGGGTCCACTGCAGGGCGGCATCGGCAATGGCCTGCGAGGGCGCGGCGATCTCATCGGCCAAGCGCACGGCGGCCAGTTCAGCTTGGGCGGCGGGTTGATCGCGGATCGGCACCGTGCGGGGCCACCGGCCCCGCCGCAGGGCCCCGAGTGCCATGCGCAGCTGCGACCAACCGTCGGGCGACGTGTGGTGCAGTTCGTCGATTACAAATCGTGGCGTATGCAGTTTCACGACGTAGGGAATTTCCGGCCGGGCCCGTTTGATCTCGAGGGCGGAGGCGTCAAAATCCGTGCCTTCGATGACATCAAAGGGGAGCGCGCGATGCTCAGCCAGGAAGGGTGTCACGACCGCTGAGCGGAAGTCGGGTTCAGGGCCGGTTGCGATCCGGTGGAGCCGGGCGCCATTCGGCAGCTTGGTCTGCGCGGAGGGACCGATGCTCCCGGCGAAGATCTGCACGTCGTGTCCGGCGCGGGCCAGGAGCCGCGTGATCTGGGACAAATAGGTGCCGATTCCTCCGCCGCCCGTCTCGGGCGGAAATTCATGACTGATCAAGGCGACCCGCATCAAGCTGTGCTTCCGAGGCGTTCCACTTGCCGTTGCCAGTGAGCGAGAAGTTCGGCATTCAACCGTTGAGGATCCCGGGCACGCTTGAGGCGCTCGCGATAAAGTCGGGCGGCATCGCTGCACGCCGGCGGTTCCAAGCCAGCAAGCCGCCGGAGATCTTGGCGCAGGTTGCCCGCTTCGAGGGGCAGAACCAATTCGCTCAGCTCGGCCGGGAACGTCTCGGGTGCCCGTCCGACCGGCACACAGCCGGCGTAGGCGCATTCCGAGTATTTCAGGAACTCCAGCCGATTCCGGCTGGGTTCGAGATACATGAAGCGATGGCGGGCAAGGAAGTCGAGGTAGCGGTCGCCCGTGACCGAGTGGAGGGCGATCTGGCCGACATCGGGATAGCCGGGATGCGGCAGCACATTCACTTTGCGGGCCGCCCACCAATGCCGACGCATCGCACGCACCATGGCCGAACGCTCCGGATAGTAGTCAGGATGCACCGCTCCGCTGAAGGCGACGAACTTGGTCCGGTCGGCCTGGGCGAGCGGTTGCTCCTTTTCTGATTCGTAGGCATAGGGGAGATGCACATACGCATCGGGTCGACTCATGTCGCGGAGGAGAGCCGTCAGCCCGGTTGCTTGATAGGGTCCGATGAAGCAGACATGCGGGAGTTTGGTGAGACTCAACAGCCAGTGATAGTAGGGATGCTTGATCTGCTCCCAGTAGGGGTCCACGACCTTCACGTAGACCGGGTGGCGGCTCAGCGCAGGCAGGAGCCGGCTGATTTCCGCCATCTCTTCGTCCGTGACCCGGTTGTCGATCAGGGTCGGTTCATGGGGCAGCGTGTCGCGCAAGCGGGAGAGGACCG
>JAUXOH010000063.1 GCA_030682505.1 Candidatus Didemnitutus sp.
GCCTATGGCACGGCGCAAACCGCGATCGAAGCCATGAAGTATGGCGCCTTCGATTACGTGGTGAAGCCCTTCGATCCGCCGAAGCTGCTCGCGCTGGTCGAAAGCGCGTTGCGCACGCAAGCCGACAACAAATCGGCCGGCGACTACCAGCCGGTGCTGGACACCGAGGAACACAAGGAAGGCATCGTCGGCACCTCCTCTGCGATGCACGAGGTGTTCAAGGCGATCGGCCAATTTGCGGCGAGTGATGCGTCGGTGATGGTCACCGGCGAGAGCGGTACCGGCAAGGAACTGGTCGCACGGGCCATCCACCGCCACAGTCACCGGAGCGCGAAACCGTTCATCGCGGTGAATTGCGCGGCGATTCCGGAGAGCCTGATCGAGAGCGAACTGTTCGGCCACGAACGCGGCTCGTTCACCGGCGCGACCGCGCAACGTCTGGGAAAATTCGAGGTGTGCGACACCGGCACGATCTTCCTGGACGAGATCGGCGACATGACTCCGACCACGCAGACCAAGATCCTGCGGGTCCTGCAGGAGGGTGAGATCCAACGCGTCGGTGGCAGCGAAACGATCAAGGTCAACGTCCGCGTGGTGGCGGCGACGAACAAGAATCTGGAAGTGTTGGTGCAGGAGAAGAAATTCCGCGAGGACCTTTACTATCGGCTCAACGTCGTGCGCGTGAAATTGCCGCCGTTGCGGAAGCGCGTGGAGGACGTGCCGCAGATCATGGATTTTTTCCTGCAAGGACTCTTCAAGGCCAAGAAGACGAAAGTGCGCAAAGTGTCGCCCGAGGCCCTGGCGCTGCTTTCGCGTTACCGCTGGCCGGGCAATGTGCGGGAACTGGAAAACGTCGTCTATCGCAGCGCGGTGGCCGCGACGGGCGACGCGATTCTGCCGCGCGATCTCCCGGATGAGGTGCGCCAGGCCGGGGAGGCGGAGGAAACGACCCGCGCGCCGGAGGCCGAATCGACCGGGAAAGTTTTCGCGCGGCTGGTGAAATTGCTCGCCGCGAGCCATCCCGGTGCGGAACGGGCCGCGCTGGAGGCCATGCTGGCGGAACAACTGCCGGCCACGGACCCGGCGCCAAAAAAGCGCGCCAAGAAGTAGCGCGGGCGCGGGGAACCGCTTGCTTCAGGAGGACGGACGATCGCCGTAGCCGTGCGGGTGGGCTTGATGCCAGCGCCACGCCGTTTCGACGATGGGCCCGATGCTGCCGAATTTGGGAACCCAATTAAGTTCCGTGCGCGCCTTGGCGGCATCGGCATAGAGCGCCGGCGGATCGCCCTCGCGGCGTTGGCCGACCACCACGGGTACTTTGAGGCCGCTGACTTGCTCGACGGCTTGAATGACTTCACGCACCGACGTGGGCGTGCCGGTGCCGAGATTGTAGAACAGTTGCGCTCCCGGGGTGGCGAGCCGCTCGAAGACGGCGATATGCGCCCGGCTCAGATCGTCGACGTGCACGTAGTCGCGCAAGCACGTGCCATCCGGGGTGGGGTAGTCGGTGCCGAAGATCTGCAGGGCGGGGCGGTGGCCCTGTGCCGCGCCCATGGCGAGCGGGATGAGGTGGGTCTCGGGATCGTGGTCTTCGCCGATGGCCCCATCCTCGGCGGCGCCGGCGGCGTTGAAGTAGCGGAAAGCGGCAAAACTCAGGCCGTGCGAGCGCGCGAGGGCCTTGAGGAGATTTTCCACATCGAGCTTGGTCTGACCGTAGGGATTGATCGGTGCTTGGGGCAGGTCCTCGACGAGGGGCAGGCGCGTCGGCACGCCGAACGTGGCGCAGGTGGAGGAAAAAACGAACTTCCGCACCCCGTGCTTCAACATGGTCTCGAGCAAGGTGAGGGGCGCGGCGACGTTGTTGCGGTAATACTTGATGGGATCGGTGACCGACTCGCCCACATAGGCAAAAGCGGCGAAATGCATCACCAGGTCGAAGCGATGGGCGGCGAAGAGGGGCTCCAGCGCCGGGGCGTCGCCGAGGTCGATGGCGTGGAACTCGATCTCCGGGGCGACGGCGGCGCGGTGGCCGAAGACCAGATTATCGAGCACGACGGGCTCGTGACCCGCCGCCACGAGTTGGCGGACGCAGTGACTGCCGATGTAACCGGCTCCACCGGCAACGAGGACTTTCATAGGTAGACTTGTATTGAGTTTGCTTTTCAATTGGCTAGGCAATTCGGTTTTCCCTTCCTGCACGTCGAATGAATCTAAGTCGCATCGTTATCACTGGTGTCGGTCTGACCGCCCCGAACGGCAATTCCCTGGCCGAGTTCCGCCGCAACCTGCTGGACGGCGTTTCCGGCATCACGACCGTCGACGTGCGTTACATGGGCCGCTGGCCGGCGGGCATGTGCACCTTTGACCCGTTGAAGCACCAGAAGAAGAAGGATGTGCGCATCGGCACCCGGGCCGGAAGCATCAGCGTCTATTGCGCGCGGGAGGCGCTGGCGGATGCCGGGGTCGATCTCGAGCGCCGCGACAAGAGCCGGGTGGGCATCTACATTGGCATCACCGAACACGGTAACGTGGAGACCGAAAACGAGGTCTACAACATCTCCCAATTCAATTACGACACCAAGTTCTGGACCCATCACCACAACCCGCGGACGGTGGCCAACAACGCCGCGGGCGAGGTTTCGCTGAACCTCGGGATCACCGGCCCGGCCTACACGATCGGTGCCGCCTGCGCGGCCGGTAACATGGGGTTGATCCACGCCGCGCAGATGCTGCGGCTGGGCGAAGTCGATTTTGCCCTCGCCGGTGGCGTGAGCGAAAGCCCGCAAACCTTTGGGATTTTCGCCGGCTTCAAGAGCCAGAACGCGCTCGCCGCCCACGCCGATCCGACCAAAGCCAGCCGGCCCTTTGACAAGGCACGCAACGGGATCGTTATTTCCGAGGGCGGCTGTCTTTACACCCTGGAGCGCCTGGACGACGCTTTGGCGCGGGGCGCCAAGATCTATGGCGAGATCGCGGGGTATTGCGTCAATTCCGACGCCACGGACTACGTGCTGCCGAATCCGGAACGTCAGGCCGAGTGCGTCCAAAAAGCCCTCGTCAACGCCGGGATGACCATCGAGGACATCGACATCGTCAACACCCACGCTACGTCCACGCCACAAGGCGACATTCAGGAATGTCTTGCGATTGCGGCCGTCTTCAAGGACCGGAGCGAACCGGTGGCGATCAACAACACCAAGAGTTTCATCGGCCATACCATGGGCGCGGCCGGCGCGCTGGAACTGGCAGGCAACCTGCCCAGCTTCGACGACCTGACGGTTCACGCGTCAATAAACGTGGATGATCTTGATCCCCAGTGTGAAATACCCGGTTTGGTCCTCGGCCAGCCGCGGGTGGTGAAACGGGTTGACGCAATCCTGAACAACTCCTTTGGTATGCTCGGAATTAATTCCACGCTCATCATCAAGCGTTTCAAAGCCTGACCGATTCACCTCCGCCCATCATGACGAAAGACGACTGCAAAAAGTTGGTTATCGAGATCATTTCAGACATCGCCCCGGATGAGGATTTGAGTAACATCAAAGCCGAAGTTCGCCTGCGCGATCAGCTGCAGCTCGATTCGATGGATTTCCTCGATATCGTGATGGAACTCCGTAAGCGCCATGGGATTGAGGTGCCGGAGGCGGACTACCTGCAGTTGGCGTCCCTGCAAAGCTGCGCGGACTATTTGACCCCCAAGTTCCTCGCCAAGGGTTAATGCCGGGCGCACCCGGCAGGGGAGCGCGCTGCCCAGGCGCATGAAAGACTCCCATTACGATGTAGCCATTATTGGCGCGGGGATGTCCGGCTTGGCCGCCGGAATCCGTTTGGCCCATTTCGGCCAGAAAGTCTGTATTTTCGAACGCCACAACGCGTCCGGGGGCCTGAACAGTTTTTACAGCATCGCGGGCCGCAGGTTCGACGTCGGCCTGCACGCCATGACCAACTACGTGCCGCCCGGGGTCAAAGGCACGCCGCTGACCAAGCTGCTGCGGCAGCTCCGGATCGAGCGCGACGAATTCGGCCTGTGCCCGCAGAAGCGATCGCGCATCGCGTTCCGCGACTGCTCGCTGAAGTTCTCCAACGACTTTGCCGTCCTCGACGCGGAGGTGCGGGCGCAATTCCCGGCCCAAGCGACCGGTTGGGACTCCCTCGTGCAGCTGGTGCGTGCCCACGACGATGTTTCGCTCGACGCGAAGCCGCAATCCGCCCGCGCAGTCGTCGCCCAGCACCTGACCGACCCCCTGCTCACCGACATGCTGTTCTGCCCGGTGATGTATTACGGCAGCGCGCAGGAGCAGGACATGGAGTTCGGCCAATTCGTCATCATGTTCAAAGCGCTTTTCCTCGAAGGCTTCGCCCGGCCGCTCGATGGCGTGCGGGTGGTGATCCGGGTGCTGCTGGACAAGTATCGCCAGGCCGGCGGCGAACGACGCATGAAATGCGGCGTGGCCCGGTTGATCGAGGAGGACGGACGGGCGGCTCGACTCATCCTGGACGACGGCACTGAGGTCACGGCCGAACATGTGATCTCGTCGGCGGGTTATGCCGAAACAATGAAGTTGTGCGATCCGCCGCGCACGGCCGAGGCCGAAAAGAACACCGGCGCCTTGTCGTTCACGGAGACAATTTCCATTTTCAAGCAAGCGCCGGCGACGTGGGGGTGGGGAGATGACACGATTGTTTTCTTCAACGATTCGGGGCGTTTCGACTACGTGCGGGCCCGGGAGCCGGTCGATTTGCGGAGCGGCGTCATCTGTTTCCCGAATAATTTCGATTACGGTGCCGCCACGCTCCCGGAAGGCATTTTTCGCGTCACTTGTCTCGCGAACTACGACCGCTGGGCCAAGCTGCCCGAGGACCGGTATCAGGCGGAGAAACGGCAGTGGTTCGAGCGCATCCAGGGCAGTGCGCGGCGGTTTCTGCCGCCCGTGAGCGACGAATTGTTGGCGGCGAATCTGGTGACGACGGACATGTTCACGCCGCGCACGGTGGAAAAGTTCACAGGCCACCTGAAGGGCGCCATCTACGGGGCACCGCGCAAAGTGCGCGACGGACGCACGCATTTGCGCAACTTGTATCTCTGTGGCACCGATCAGGGGTTCCTCGGCATCGTCGGCGCGATGCTGAGTGGAATCTCAATGGCGAACTTCCACATCCTGCAGGGTTCGGGGAGCCGTTAACTTCCCGATTGCCCTTTGATTTTTCGGGCCCTTAGTTGGCCTTTTCATGGCCTACGACTGGCTCAAAGGAATCAACGACCATTACGACGTCATCGTCATCGGGAGCGGCCTCGGCGGCCTCACCGGGGCCAACGTGCTGGCCAAGTGCGGCCACAAGGTGTTGCTGCTTGAGCATCACTATCAACTTGGCGGGTTGGCGACGTGGTTTACGCGCAAGGGCGGACACATCTTCGACATTTCGCTGCACGGCTTTCCGGTCGGCATGATCAAGTCCTGCCGGAAGTATTGGAGCCAGGACATCGCCGACGCGATTGTGCAGTTGAAAGGCGTGCGGTTCATCAATCCCGAGTTCCAGATCGACACGACCTTCGATCGCGAGGACTTCACCCGGACCCTGATCGAGAAGTTCAACATCCCGGCCGGAACCGTGGAACGGTTCTTCACCGACCTGCGGGCGATGAACTTCTACGACAACAGCACGGAAACGACCGGCGAGATGTTTGAGCGCTACTTCCCCGGGCGGCACGACGTGCAGCGACTCTTGATGGAGCCGATTGCCTATGCCAACGGTTCGACGATGGACGATCCGGCCATCACGTTTGGGATCGTTTTCTCCAACTTCATGAGCAAGGGCGTCTTCACCTTCCAGGGTGGCACGGATGTCCTGATCAAACGCATGGCCGTGGAGCTGAAAAGCAACGGCGTCGAGATCCGCAAACACGTGCTGGTCGAGAAGATCTTGACCGAAGAGATCGACGGGCAGAAGCGCGTCGTCGGGGTCGTCGCGAACGGCCGGACGATTCGCTGCAGTGCCGTGCTGTCGAATTCCAACATCAAGAACACGGTGTTGCGTCTGGGCGGAGAGGAGAATTTCAGTCCGGAGTTTGTCGCCGCCACGAAAGCGGTGCGGGTCAACAGCAGTTCGTGCCAAGTCTATCTCGGCATCCGCAAGGGCGAAACCATTCCGCACATCGGCGACTTGGTGTTTACCTCGGACGAACCGCGGTTTTCCAGCGAGGCCTTGGTTGAACTCAACACCACAAGCCGGACGTTTTCGTTGTATTATCCGGATACCCGCCCGGCCGGTGATCGCTACACGGTCGTCGTTTCGCTCAATGCCCGCTATGAGGATTGGGCGAATTTGTCGGAGGCGGACTACGCGCAGCACAAGGAGCGATTGATCGAGGAGTCGATCCAGTGCCTCGAGCGGTTCATTCCCGACGTGCGGGGCAAGATCGAATGGAAGGAAGCCGCGACCCCGCGCACCGTGGAATACTACACCAAGCACTGGGCGGGCACCTCCTTCGGCACCAAGTTTGAAGGCTTGAAGATCTCGATGGGGCTGCCGGCCGAGTTGCCGGGGCTTTACCATGCGGGCTCGGTGGGCATCATCATGTCGGGCTGGCTCGGCACGATCAACTATGGGGTGATTGTCTCCAATCAGATCGACAAGGCCCTGATGGCCGCCAAGCGCTCCGTTGCCTGATTTCCCCGTGCCTACCATCGAACAACTGATCCCGCACCGTCCGCCCTTCTTGTTCGTCGACGAGATTGTCACGCGCACGGACGACTCGCTCACGGCCCGCCGCACGTGGCGCGCCGAGGAGGAATTCTACCGCGGGCATTATCCCGGTGCCCCGATCACCCCCGGGGTGCTGTTGTGTGAAGCCGTGTTTCAAACCGGCGCGCTGCTCTTGGCAGGCAAACTGGGAGGGCAGGGGGCGCAGCAGAGTGGGGTGCCGCTCTTGGCGAAGGTCGAGAACGTGCGTTTTCGCAGTCCGGTTTATCCGGGTGATACCGTGACGATCGACGTAAAGATCAATGAGGTGGCGGGTGGATTCTACCTGATGTCCGGCCACATGAAGAACGGCGACAAGCGCGTGTTGAATGTGGATTTCGCGGTCGCCTGGAAAACACCGGAAGGCCAACCGACCACGTGACCATGCCCGACTTTCTCAAACTCGCGGACAAGACCTTCGTGGTCCAGGGCGTGGCGAACAAGAAGAGCGTGGCCTGGTTGATCGCGCGTTCGTTGGAGGAACAAGGTGCCCGCGTGGTCTATGCGGTGCGGTCAGAGGCGCGCAAGAAGTCGCTCGAGGCCTTGTTGGCCGACCGGTTGGTTTTCGTCTGCGACGCCGAAGTGGAAGGCGCCTGCGACCAACTCGCGGCGGAAGTCGCGGCCGCGGGACTAACCCCGGTGCACGGGCTGGTGCACTCGATCGCATTCGCCAACTACAGTGAGGGATTCAAGACCTTCGCGGAAACCAAACGGCAGGATTTTCTCCAGGCGACGGCGATCTCCGCCTTTTCGCTCGTGGAGTTGACGCGGGCCTTCAAGCCCCATCTCGCGAGCGAAGCCTCGGTTGTGACCATCGGGATTTCCTCCCTCGTCGTCACGCCCGACAACTACGGCTACATGGGACCCATCAAGGCGGCGCTGGAGTCGTGCGCGCGCTTTCTGGCCAAGTCGCTCAGCGCGGACACGGCCATTCGCGTCAACGTCCTCGGTTCCGGACCGTTGAAGACGAGTGCGTCGGCGGGAATTCCGGGCTACCTCGAGAGCTATCTTTTTGCCGAGAAGATCACTTTCCGGAAGCGTGCGCTCGACACGCAGGAGGTGGCGAATGTCGCGCTGTTTCTCCTCAGCGAGCGCAGCAGCGGGATCAATGGCACGACGCTCGTCGTCGATGCGGGATTGGGTTCGAATTATTTCGACAAGGATGTGATCCGCCTCGCGATGCGGCCGGAGAAATAAGCGATGCAATTTCGCCACGCGTGCATTGAGTCCATCACGGCCGTTTTGCCGGAAGAGGTTTGGAGTTCGGTGGAGATCGAGCGCCGGCTCGCTCCTCTCTACGCGCGCCTGAAATTGCCGGAAGGGCGGCTGGAGTTGATGTCGGGCATCCGCGAACGCCGCATGTGGGCGGCGGGGACGCGACCCTCCGACGCCAGCGCGCGGGCCGGGCAGAAGCTCCTCGGGGTCTCGCGGATTCCCGCGGAAAAATTGCAGGTGCTGATGCACAGCGCGGTGTGCCGCGACATGCTCGAGCCGGCCACGGCGGCCTTTGTGCATCACCGGATGGGCCTGCACGGGCACATGCAGGTGTTTGATGTCTCCAATGCGTGTCTCGGTTTTCTCAACGGCCTCGTGATGCTGGGCGCGATGATCGATGCCGGACAGGTCCGTGCGGGCATCGTGGTTTCGGGGGAGAACGGACGTCCGCTCGTGGAGCGCACGATTCAACATCTGCTCAGCGCGCCGCTGGATCGCCATGCGATCAAACCATATTTTGCAAACCTGACGATCGGCTCCGGTGCCGTGGCGGCCGTGGTGTGCCACGAGGACGAGTTGCCCGCGGGGGCGCGCCGGCACCGCCTGCTCGCGGGTGCCGCGATTGCCGAGACCCGGCACAGTGAACTTTGCCAGGGCGACAGTTCCGGGGATGGTTTGGACATGCAGACCGATTCGGAGCAGTTGCTCGTCGCCGGGGTGGAGGTTGCGACCCGCACTTGGAGTCAGTTCAAATTCGAGACGGGCTGGAATGAAGCCACCCCGGACCGGATCATCTGCCACCAGGTGGGCTCGGCGCATCGCCGCAAGCTCTACGAGACGCTGGCGCTCGATCTGGGGAAGGATTTTTCGACCTTTGAAACCCTTGGCAACACGGGTTCTGCGGCGTTGCCCACGGCGTTGGCTTTGGCGCTCGAACAGGGGGCCGTGACCGAGGGCCAGAAAATGGCGTTGCTCGGTATCGGCAGCGGAATCAACAGCCTCATGCTCGCGGTCGAATGGTAACCGTGGCGCCATTGCCGGATTGGCTGCGAGCGGTGTATCCGTTCGAGCCGAAACGTTTTGCCACGGCCGGTGGCACGCTGAGCTACCTCGACGAGGGCCCGCGCAGTGACGAAGCGGTGGTCATGGTGCACGGAAATCCCACGTGGTCGTTTTTTTATCGCGACGTCGTGCAAGCAGTCCGTCCGCAGATGCGTTGCATCGTGCCGGACCATCTGGGTTGCGGGCTCTCCGACAAGCCACAGGCATGGAATTACACGCTGCCCAACCACATCGCGAATCTCACGGCCTTGCTCAAATCGCTGCAATTGAAGCGGATTCACCTCGTCGTTCACGATTGGGGCGGACCGATCGGGTTGGGTGCCTTGCTGCCGCAGGCGGAAAAGCTCGGCCGGGTGGTGATTCTCAATACGGCGGCGTTTGCCGATACGGTGGTGCCATGGCGGATTCGGCTTTGTCGTGCGCCCGTGATCGGGGAGTTGTTGGTGCGCGGCCTCAACGGCTTTGCCTGGCCGGCGACGTGGATGTCGGTGACGAAGCCGTTGGCGACCGACGTGAAGCGCGGTTTTCTGTTTCCCTACGACACCTGGGCAAATCGCGTCGCGACGCATCGCTTCGTGGTCGACATACCGAGCGGGCGGGGAACGGCTTCCGATCAGGCGCTCGCGGCAATTGAATCCAATCTCCCGCGGTTGCGTGATCGCCCGGTTGAAATCATCTGGGGCGGAGCCGATTTTTGTTTCAACCGGCACTATTTTGACCGGTGGGCGGGATTGTTGCCGCAGGCAGGGCAGTGTTACCTCGATTCGGCCGGGCATTACCTGATCGAAGACGAAGGGCCAGCGGTCATCCAACGGATCGCCGGGCACCTGTTGAAAGCCTAGATGGTCAGGCGCGCGGGCAAATTCAGCTCAAACCGAAAGGAGACATAATGCTTATTGTGCCACGAGCATGGTTATTCGGGTTGCCGAAACTCCGCCAATCGGTCGAACGACTTAATCTGCTGCGCCCCACCGCTTAGAAAACGGATAATAGATGAAGAGCGGTCGCCCGACGACGTCCTTGTCTGGGACGTAGCCCCAGTAGCGGCTGTCTTTGCTGCGGGGGGAGTTATCTCCGAGGACCATGTAGGAGCTGGAGGGAACCTCGGCCACGCGCCCGGGGCCGAGCAGTCCATGATTCACGTATCCGGGATAATCTCCTGTTTTCAGCGCGTTTGCGGCAAAGGCATCGGTGCCTGTGATCGGCGCGCCGTTGCGAAACAGCTGGCCAGCGGGATCGGCGGCTTTGTTGCCGCCATCGCGGAGGAAACTTGGAGTGCGAATCTCCAGTTTGTCGCCCGGCAGCCCGACCAGGCGTTTGATGAAGTACTTGTCGCCTTCGTCGGCTTGGAGCTCGGCGATGTTGCCCGTCTTGAAAACGAAGCCCTGACCGACACGGGGCGGAAAGAAATTGTAGGTGAAACGATCCACAAACAGCAGATCGCCGGTGTGGATATCGAACGAAACGATGGTCTCGCCCTTGCGCACCTTCTTGCCGAGCGGAATCCAGAAAACCCGCTGGTCCTGCCGCCGATTTCCCGAGGTCACGGTCATCATCGATGACTCAGGC
>JAUXOH010000078.1 GCA_030682505.1 Candidatus Didemnitutus sp.
CCAACCACGAACTCCACGCGGGCGCGCGTGAATTGTTCTACGACAGTCTTGCGCGCATGGGTTGCCGGGTGATCCAGGCTGACCGGTCTTCCCGCTCCGTGCTGGCTCAGGGCAAGTCCGACCCGTCGATTGCCGAAGCAGATATCGCCTATGGACAGCCCGATTCCGGTGACGTCGTGCGCAACTCCAAGTTGCGTTGGGTCGCCCTCTCCACGGCCGGCTACACGCGCTACGACAGCGAGATGTTCCGCTTGACGATGACCACGCGAGGCACCGTCGTCACGAATGCCTCCAGTGTTTTCGCCGGGCCGTGCGCCGAGCACGCCCTAGCCATGATGATGAGTTTCACGCGGGAACTGCCGCGCTACATCCTGAACCAAGCGGGTCCGCGGGAATGGAATTATGGACCGGGGCGTTACTCGATCGAAACACTGAGCCACAAGACTGTCGTGGTGCTGGGCTATGGAGCGATCGGTCAGCGGCTCGCCCAGCTGCTCGCGCCCTTTGGCTGTCGCTTCATCGGGTTCCGGCGCGCGGCGCGCGGGGACGAGGAAGTCGAGATCGTGAACAGTTCCGAACTGCCTTCGGTCCTGTCGCTGGCGGATCACGTGGTGAATTGCCTGCCGGAGGGCGGATCAACGCAGCGGTTTTGCAACGAAGCCTTTTTTGCCCGGATGCGGCGCGGCGCCTACTTTTACAACATCGGTCGCGGTGCAACGGTCGATCAATCCGCGCTGGTCAAGGCCTTGCAGAGCGGACAGGTCGGCGGGGCGTATCTCGACGCCCTCGATCCGGAACCCTTGCCGCCGGAACACCCGCTCTGGGCGGCGCCCAATTGTCAGATCACGCCCCATCTGGCCGGTGGCCATCAGGGGCAGGACGAAAGCCTCATGCGGCATTTCACCGACAACCTGCGGCGCTACATCAGCCAGCAGCCGCTCGTCGACCGGTTCATCTGAACCCGGCGAGAATCTCGGGCAGATCGTCCCCCTGGGGGGGCGGAAATCTCCGGGAATATCTCCCGGCCGCGGGCACTCTTACCCGCAACTGCCGGAGATCCACGTCGGCCGGCACGGTGTCGGCCCACACGGCAAAACCCTGAAAGAAAGTTATTATGAACAAATCCACCCGTATGATTATCGCGGCCGCTGCCATTGCCGGCCTTTATGCTGGAGCGCTCGCGGTGAAGGCTTCCGCCACCACGCACAGTCCCGGCTCCTCCGTCGTCATGGGCGACGAGAAAGCCAAAGACAGCTGTAAAGGCAAAGACAGCTGCAAGGGCAAAGACGCCAAGGACAAAGATGCCTGCAAGGGCAAGGACGGCTGCAAAGGGAAGGACGCCAAAGACAAAGATGCCTGCAAGGGCAAGGACGGCTGCAAGGCCAAGGACGACAAGAAGGCTGAACCCGGCAAGTAATCTCCCGGCGGTTGGGTGGATTTCCGCCGACCGTTTTTGATCCCGATCGCGGAGACCGGTTGCGCTGCGACCGGTCTCCGCTTCTTCGCGAAAGTTTGCCTCCCGCTGACGGCGCAAACATTCTTTTTCTTGTTCCGGTCAGCCGCCCCTGCCCATGCCCGCCAACAAATTCAACGGATTCACTGACTACGGAATCGGCATCGGTCTGCGCGTTCCGCACTACGACCACATCCTCTCGGAAAAACCGACCGTCGATTGGTTCGAAATCATTTCGGAGACGTTCATGGTCGAGGGTGGACGTCCCCGCGATGTGCTCGAGCGCATCCTCGAGCAATACCGCGTCGTGCAACACGGCGTCTCGCTTTACCTCGGCTCGACGGATTTTCCGAATCGCGAGCATCTCAAGAAACTCAAGGCGCTCACGAAGCGTACCAAGACACCCTGGCTTTCCGATCATTTGTGCTGGGGCAGTGTCGATGGCTCGGTCTCGCACGATCTGCTGCCGATGCCCTACACGCTGGCCGCGGCGAAACACGTCGCCGCCAACATCCGGCTTGCGCGCGATTACCTTGAGCTGCCCATCGCCGTCGAAAACGTCAGCTCCTACACGGAGTTTCATGCCTCCGAGATGACGGAATGGGAATTTCTCTCGGAAGTCGTCGAGCATGCCGACTGCGGAATCCTGCTCGACGTGAACAACATCTACGTCTCGTCGAAAAACCACAATTTCGATCCCCGTGATTACGTGAACAATGTCCCGCACCACCGCGTGGCGCAGATCCACATCGCCGGGCACACCAAGTTCGAGAAATACCTCCTCGATACCCACGATCACCCCGTGCTCGACCCGGTGTGGAAACTCTACGCCCACGCCATCCAGCTCTGCGGCGTCACCGCGACCCTGCTGGAGTGGGACGACAAGATTCCCTCTTTCCAGGAAGTTCACGACGAGGCCTTGAAGGCCAACGAATATATTGCCGGGGCGCGCCAAGCGCTCGGGCGCACCAAGACGGCCCGCGCGTCGTCCGTCCACTGATGGCCCGCGCCAAGGCCAAGCGCCTCGCTCCCGCGACCGTGCGCTCGAAGCGCGAGCTCGCCGATCTGCAACGCGCCATGTTTGCCGTCGTCACGCGGCCCCTGGGGCGCAACACCCGCATGCAGCACCGCTGGTCCGACGGCCGCCGCACCAGCGCGGTCGCCGCGGAGATCGCCAAGCCGAACGACCGGCTGAGCGCGTTTGAGCGGCTCGAAATCTACAACCGGATGTATTGGTTCCGCGTGCTCGACAGCCTGCACGAGGATTGCCCCGGCCTGCGCGCCGTGCTCGGTGAGCGCAAATTCATGCGCCTGTCCGAGGCTTTCCTGCAAAAATATCCGTCGCGCTACTGGACCCTGCGCGACCTGCCGCAGCGCCTGGCGAAATTCATTCC
>JAUXOH010000081.1 GCA_030682505.1 Candidatus Didemnitutus sp.
CCAACCACGAAACGCTCCATCTGGTAAACATCGCTGCCGATGCCGACCTGAGTGTTCGAAGCGATCGAGACGTCAATTTCCTGGGACTGGATGGCGCCAGACGCGTCGGTGTAGGACACCTTGTAGGTGCCAGGAGGCAGCGCGCCGATGCGGTAGTTACCGTCGGCCGAGGCAGTCGCCGAGCGGGTGAAGCTGGTGTCATTGCTAACGGCGGTCACGGTGGAGGCCGAAGCGACCTTACCATAGATCGCGCCGGCGGTGTTGCTTTGCGCGTTCGAGGTGGTCACGCCGCTAATGAGCGCGACGGCCACGACAAACGTTGCCAAGCCTTTAAGGATGCACGCCAGAGGGCGGGCACGACGAACGGATGCACAAGGCACCCCGTCGTTCAGAACGGAGCCTGTATTCATAGTTTGGGTAGTTGTGTGTTGGATCGTGATAGAGGCGGGGAACCCCCACTCCTATCAAGTTGACCGTTGATAGGTGGGCTGGGACACGCGATCAAACCTATTTTCCTATTCCGCCGTCAGATACTGTTTGTTTGTCTCCCGGAATTTTCTTTTCGCCGGACGGTGCTGCAGGGTACAAAAAGAAATATCCGGAAGGAGACGGAGGAGCAGGAATTGCGGATTTATCTGATCTGCGGGGAAGGAAATTTGCCACCAACCTATTCCAAGCGGGCACAATCATCCGAAAGCGATTCCGGCCTAATCGGCATTTCCGTTTTCAGCGATCTTCCACCCTCTTTTTTGCGGGTCGCGGTGTTTGCCTAATCCGTTTTGCACGGAGAAAGCAGGCAGGCCGGGGCTCTGTTGGAATTTGGGAGCCCGGGGCTCCCAAATTATCGCCCGGCCAGACCGGATTAGCCGAGGCCGTTTGGGCTTGCCTGATTGGGCTAAGTGGTTTTCGTTCCGCACACCTAGAAGACCGCAAGCCTTGTGGTTCTCTCTAACACCCAACACAAACAAACGAACTATGAACGCACGTTCCAATCGGAATCTGCGGGCCGCGTTTGCGCTATTTATTGGCGCAGCTGTCGTCCCCCTCGCGGTGGCCCAAACCACCGCTCCCAAGCCAGAAGAAGGTCAGGAAACACTAAAACTGGAAAAGTTTGAAGTCACGGGTTCGCGCCTTACCGGTGCAGCCGTGGAAGGGAGCCTCTCGGTTTCCACCTACAAGCTTGATGACCTGCAGAATTCGGGCTACTCCAACTTCGGCGAAATGCTCCGTCGCAAACTGCCGCAATTCGGCGGTGGCACGGGCACGATCAACGAAGGCTTCGGCAACGGCGGTAGCGGCGCAGCGACGATCTCGCTCCGCGGTTTGCCCCTCAGTGCGACGCTCTTCCTCGTCAACGGTCGTCGCACGAACGCCGACATGAACCTCATTCCTGCGGTCGGCGTCGAGCGGATCGAGGTCTTGAATGACGGTGCCTCCGCTATTTACGGCTCGGATGCCGTCGCGGGCGTGATCAATGTCATCCTCAAGCGCAACTACGAGGGCGCGATGCTAACCACCCGTTACGCCAACACGACCGACACCGATGTCGGCGAGTTCAAAGCCGGCCTCGTGGCCGGTGGCCAAATGGGCAAAACGTCCCTCACGCTCGCGGTGGAGCACAGCACACGTAACACCCTGTTCCACAAGGATCGCGCTGTGTCTCTCCCCTCCGGTGACTCGGTCTCGGGCGCTTCGAATCCCGGTCTCTTCACCCCGGTGGCAACCCAGGCGCAGCGTGTCGCGGCCAATGCCACGGTCGCGGGCGACCCCGGCCACACCGCTGGCGTCACCAACGTGAACGCCCTCGTGCCGCTGCGCTGGTTTGTGAACACCTCCGGCGCCGCCATCACCAACGCTGCTGGTCTCGGCCAGCCGGGCTTCAACCCGGCCGTGTTCCTGACCCTGCCGACCACGATGTCGATCACGGCCCGCAACGCGGCCCGCGATGCGGAAGAAATCCGCCTGAACGGCCTCATGGCTTCCACCTCAAACGTGCGCTACGGCCTGAACAAGGTGCTCCTCCCGGGCATCAATCCCGGTATGCCCTTCGGTTACTTCACCTATGGGTTCCGCCCGCAGGAAGCGACCAACATCAGCCTCACGACGGACACGCAGATTTCGGACAACCTCCGTTTCTACGCCGATGTCCTGCTCGCTCGCAATGAATCGGTGAATGCCCTCGCGGCCTCCCCGTTGAGCTCCAGCACGACCGCGCGTCCGCTGACCGCCACGAACTACTGGGTGCAGCAAGTGTTCCCGGGCAACGCCAATGTCTACGGCTTTGGTTACCGTCCGCTCGAGCTCGGGCCGCGCCTGACCTTCAATCGCTTCGAAGACATCACCCTCACTGCCGGGTTTGAAGGCAAACTCGACAAGTGGACGTGGAATCTCGCCTACCTGCGCGACGAGTGGAAATCTTACTCCCTGCAGACCGGTGGCGTCAGCGCTTCGGTCTATGCCGCCGCCTTGGCGGGCACGACCGCGACCAGTGCGTGGAATCCGTTCACCTTCACTCCGCTGTTTGACACCACGAATCCTCTCCCCAGCAATCAGACGCTGGTGAATTCGTTCAAGCGCTCGGCCTTCACGACCAATCGTGCGTTAACCGACCAGGTTGAAGCCTCGATCTCGGGTGAGATCATGGAAATCTCCGGCGGCGCGGTCGGCGCAGCTTTCGGCGCGGAATATCGGCGCGAAAAAATCGACCTCCTGCCCAATCTGGATATCCAGCAAGGCACGATCTTCCCGTTTAACACGGCCACGCCCTTCAAGGGTGACCGCGAGATCAAGTCGGTTTACGCCGAAGTCAACGTTCCGATCATCAAGAGCTTCTCGGTTTCGGCTGCTGGCCGCATCGAAGAGTTCAGCGATGTCGGTCGCACGGACGTGAAGCCCCGCGTTTCCTTCCGTTGGAATCCGCTCGGCGACGAACTCACCGTTCGTGGTTCATGGGCCCAGGGCTTCGTCGCTCCGAGCCTGACGGCTCTCGATGCCGGCTCGCCTTCCCAAAGCTTCACCGAGCTCTTCAATCCAGTGACCGGCATTCGCACCCAAGCAACGGGCGCGTCGATCTTCATTGGCAACCCGGGCCTCCTGCCTTCTGAGTCCGACAGCTACTTGTTCGGCGTGGTCTATTCGCCCAAGGCCGTCAAGGGCCTGACGGTCGGCATGAACTACTACCGCATTGAGCAGACGAACATTCCGTTCAGCTCTGACCAATATATCGTCAACGAGTGGTTCGCCGCTGGTCCGACCAACCCGAACAACCCGTATGGCCCGACCGCAGCCCCGAGCGCCCAAAATCCGCTCGGCGCCCAGGTCTCGCTCAATCCTGATGGCAGCCTTCAGCAGGTCCGTAACGTTGGCCCGATCAACACCGGTGCGCGTAACACCGACGGTCTTGATTTCTTCGCCAACTACGTGATCAAGAACAGCCTTGGCACTTGGACCTGGGACGCATCCTTCACGAAGGTCTTGACCTTCGAGATGGAGAACTTCCCCGGGGCCGGCATGATCGACTACCTCGACGGCTACTGGCCCGGCGGTTCGGCTCTCGGCAACTACGGTTTCCCGATCTGGAAAGGCTCGACCAGCATCACCTGGAAGAAGGACGTCTATGTCGCCTCGATCAACTACAACCATGTTGATGGCTACAAGGAAATCGGTAACGCCAACAAGCGGATCCCGGCCTACGCCACGATGGATATCCGTTTTGGCTACACCATTCCTGGAGTCGACGTGCAGGTCTCGGCCGGCATGAACAACGTGTTCGACGAACAACCCCCGTTCGTCTCGACGTCGTTTGAATCGCAATCGGACCGCGCGATCACGGATCTCCGCGGTCGCATGTTCTTCGTCGAACTGAGCAAGAAGTTCTAATCGACCAGTCCATCGACTGATTTGAATTCCGCGGGGCGGCCGAAAGGCCGCCCCGCTTTCTTTTGCCCCGCCCGAGGCTTGACTGGGGCGGCGGGCAAAACGGGGTGGGGCAGACACCGGAGGAGACCACGCAAATGCGCGTTAAAGGCTACGTCAGGCGATACCTTACACAGGATTAAGGAAATTAATTCGGCTTGCGTGCTGCGATTGACAGCATTTTCTCCGCTAACCCTAGCTGCCGACGATTCGCTGTCGGTTGGCTCTAACACACCTAGACAAACAAACCTATGATCGCACGTTCCCCTTGGAATCTGCGGACCCTGCTGGCGCTGCTTTTGAGCGCTGGTCTGGTCCACACCGCAGTGGCGCAAAGCGCCGCCGCTCCCGCCGCCCCGAAGCCGGCGGACGAAAAAGACAGCGCCCTTGAACTCGAGAAATTCGAGGTCACGGGTTCCCGCGTGAAGCGCCTTGATACCGAAACCCCGGCTCCCGTCGTCGCCTACAAGATGGCTGACATCGAAGCCAAGGGTTACACGAACATCGGCGACTTCATCCAAAGCCTTCCCTTCAACACGGGTTCGGCCAACTCCATCTACCAGACGGCCAGCTTCACGCGCGGCGCCGCCACGGCTAATCCCCGCGGTCTCGGCTCCCAGCGTTTCCTGACGCTCGTCGATGGTCGTCGTCCCGCCACCTACGCGCTGCCGACCGGCGGCAACCGTCAGGTGTTCGACTTCAACAGCCTCCCGGCGGCGGCGATTGACAGCGTTGAATTCCTCAAGGACGGCGCCTCGGCCATCTATGGCGCGGATGCCGTCACGGGTGTGTTCAACGTCAAACTGAAGAAAAACTACACCGGTCTCTCGACCCAAGCCTACTACGGCAACACCCTCGGTCACGATTCGTCCGTCAAGCAGTTCAGCATCGTAGCTGGCGCGGGCGCGGGTCAGACCCGGGCGATGGTCGCTTTCGACTTCAAGACGGGCAACTCGAACTTCTTGCGCGACTACGGGGTCACGACCACGGATTATTCGCTTTCGCTCGGCACCAACCTAGGCGCCAACCTCAACTCGACGCTCAACTGGCCGGCCAACATCACCCTGTCGACCGCCCAAGGCGCCGTGCACGGGCTCCCCTCCGGCACCTACGTTGTCACCGGCGGTCGTTTGCTCAGCAACCCGACCATCTCTGATTTCGTGCGCGTGACCACGGTCCCGGCCGAGAACCGCTACAACTTCGCCGACGTCTATCAACGTTACCCGGCGTACGACTACATGAGCGCCTACGCGCAGATGGAGCACGATTTCAACGACAACGTCACCGTGTTCGGCACGGCGTCGTTCGCGGACAATCGCACCTACTACGCGTTCACCCCGGGCGTGATCAACTTCTCGACCGAAGGCCTGAGCCTGCCGATCAACAGCCCGTTCAATCCGTTCGGCACGGCCCTCACCGGTCTCCTCGCCCGCACGAGCTTCGGCCCGGTGCGCAAGTTCGACACCGAGTCCATCTCCGGCAACTTCGTCGGCGGCGTGCGCGGTTCGTTCAACCAATGGGATTGGGAAACCGCCATGACCTACGGCTTCAACCAGGTCTCGTCCGTGGCCCGCAACGCCATTCGCGCCACCACCTACCAGTCGGCGCTGAACGGCACCCTGTCGGGCTTCTCCGGCGTGTTCTTCAATCCATTCGGCCCGTCGAACGCGGCCCTCGCCAAGGCTCTCTTCACGTCCTCCACGGGCATGAACAAGGGTGAAGGCATCAGCTGGGACGCGACCGTCACCAATGGCGCCATCTTCGCCCTCCCGGGTGGTGATGTCGGCATGGCAGCCGGTGTGGAGTTCCGCAACGATCGCATCCAGACCAATCCGGACACCGCGGCCTATCTCGGCTCCGGTGGCGGCCAGCCGCTCCGCGGCGAGCGCGATGTGAGCTCGGCCTACGTCGAACTCACCGCCCCGATCATCGCGAAGAAACTCGAGGCCCAAGCCGCGGTTCGCTATGAGAAGTACAGCGACTTCGGCGAGACCACGAATCCGAAGTTCGGCATGAAGTTCCGCCAGGACACCCCGTACGCGAACATCATCCTCCGCTCGTCCTACTCGGAGTCCTTCCAGGCTCCCCCGCTGGCGCTCCTCTTCGCGTCGCAGACGATTGGTTTCTCCTCGGGTGTCTTGCAGGATCCCCTGCGCCCGCAGGATCCCCCGCAGCAGCAGCGCATTGTCACCGGTGGCAACCCGAACCTCATCCCTGAGGAAGGCGAGACCATCTACGGTGGCATCGTGGTCGAAATCCCGGCGCTGAAGGACTTTTCCTTCAACATCGATTACTTCAAGTTCCGCATCAATCAGGTCATCGTCACGCCGAGCGCGACGTTCCTGCTGTCAGAGCGTGGTCGCGCCCAGTTCCCGAACGCCATCGTGCGTGACGGCGCCGGCGGCCCGATCGTGCGCATTGATTCGGTTCCGTCGAACAACCCGGCGGCCTACCAGCTCTACAAGGGTTACGACTTCGGCATCAACTACCGCATTCGCAACACCCGCCTCGGTGATTTCACCCTCGCGGCTGAAGCCACCCGCACCTACGAGATCGGAAATGATACCGGTCTGGGCTCCGGTTACTTCAACAACATCGGACTCTGGAACAACCCGAAGTGGCGCGGCAATGCGTCCGTCGGCTGGCGGATGAAGGACTGGTCCGCGTCGGTGGTTTCCGATTACATCGGCAAGTACTACAACGACGCCTACACGGTTGCCGGCTGGGCCCAGAACCCCTACACGCTGGTGCACACCGCAGTCAGCTACCGCGGCCTGTGGAACAGCACGATCACGATCGGCGCGAACAACGTGTTCGATAACCTCCCTCCCGCGAACGGTCGCGACACCGGTGGCTTTGACCCGAACACCTACGGTGCCGGTGCGCTGGGCCGCTTCGTCTACGTCCGCGTCCGCAAGGATTTCTAAGCGGACCTGACCAGTTTCCTGAACTTCCACGGGCCACCCTTCGCGGGGTGGCCCGTTTTTTTGGCTGACTCGCGTCGGTCGTCGGATTGCCTCTTCACACCCTCACTCGAAATGAAATTATCCCAGTGCCTTGTCCTGGCCCTTTGTTTGAACGGGATCCGCCTGATCGGCGGAGTCCCTGCGCCCGTTCCCGAACTCCCCGTCGCCGCGTTCTTCCAGTCCCCGGCGATCAGCAGCCTGGTCTTTTCCCCCAACGGAAAATACGTGCTCTGCGTCGTGCCGCACGAACGCCGCCAGAATCTCGCGGTGATCGACTTGGAGAAGGGGACCAAGAACCTCCTGACGAACTTCAAGAATCGGCAGGTGGTGTCGCCGCAATGGGCCAGCGACGACCGCATCCTCTACCGCGTCGATGACGACGGTCAGGAGTCCTTTGCGCTTTACGCGGTGAACCGCGACGGGTCAGACCCGTCGATTCTCGCGTCGGGTTATTCCAAGTATGGTACAACGGAGGAATTGAACGTGCGCTTCAGCGGCCTGCTGCGCCGTCCGCGCCAGGACCCGCAGAACTATCTGGTCACGGCCCGGATCAACAACAACGATTGGAACGATGTTGCGCGGCTCAACCTCAAGACCAGCCGGTTGTCGGTGGTGGTGCCTGCGCCGGGGAACGTGGTGTCCTACGTGCTCGATCACGCGGACGAGGTGCGCTTCGCGGTGGTGTTGGATTCGACGCAGACCTACCGCGTGCTGTATCGCGACCGCATCGGGCAGGAGTGGACCGAACTGACCTCCTACCACAGGGACGAGCAGGGCTGGATGCCGCTGGCCTTTGATGGCGACAACCGCACGGTATTCATCGCGTCCGATGTGGGGCGCCCGACGTCGGCGCTCCATCGCTTCGACACGACCACCCGGTTGATCGATCCCGAGCCGGTCTGGGCGGATGAGACCTTTGATGTCGGGACCGCGGTTTCGATCTATTTTGACCGTTCGCGGATGAAAACGGTGGGCTTCTCCTACCCCGGGGAGCGCCCGGTCTTCCACTGGATCGACCCGGAGTTCGCCGCCATTGATGCGCGCCTGAATGCCTCGCTGCCGGACACCGCGCATGTGCCGTTGCAGATCTCGGAGGACGGCAGCCGCGTCATTTACTATTCCTACAGCGATCGGGATCCCGGCGTCTATTATCTCTACGATCGGAAGCGCCAGAAACTCACTGAACTGGCGGTGGTGCAGCCGTCGATTGATCCCGCTGAGATGGCTCCGATGCGTCCGGTCAGTTACGTCGCCCGCGACGGGCTCAAGTTGCACGGCTACCTGACCCTGCCAGTCGGGCGCCCGGCGAAGAATCTTCCGCTGATTGTCCATCCGCACGGAGGCCCCTATGGTCCGCGCGACAGTTGGAGCTTCGTTTCCGAGGTGCAATTCTATGCGAATCGCGGGTTCGCGGTGCTGCAGGTGAACTTCCGCGGCTCGGGCGGCTACGGCCGCAGCTTTGAGGCGGCGGGCTACAAGCGCTGGGGCCTGGAGATGCAGGACGACCTCACCGACGGCGTGAAGTGGGCGATCGGCGAGGGCATCGCCGATCCCGCGCGGGTCGTCATCTCCGGGGCCAGCTATGGCGGCTATGCCGCGATGGCCGGGCTCGTCTACACGCCCGACCTGTATCGGGCCGGCATCAATTACGTCGGGGTGGTGAACATCGCGAACCTCATTCCCAAGGCCGTCGCGGCGCACCGCACCTACTGGCATCGCACGCGCCTGGGTGATCTCTCCGACAGCGAGGACCGCAAACGCCTGCGGGACACCTCACCGGTCAACTTTGCCGACCGGATTCGCGTTCCGGTCCTGATGGCTTACGGCAAGAATGACCCGCGGGTCACAATCGACCAAGGCTATGACATCGAGCGCGCGTTGAAGAAGTCCGGCGTGCCCTATGAGTTTTTCATCGAGGAGGACGAGGGACACGGTTTTCGCCGCGAAGAGAAGCGCATCGCGTTCTACGAACGCATCGATGCTTTTCTCAAGCAGCACGTCCCGGCCGCCGGGGCGAACTAACCCTCACCGCGACCGCCGTGGTTCCGCTCCTGACAACGGGGCGGTTCAACCGCGCTTCTGCGCGAGCAGTTGCTCGAGCTTGACGATGTCGGCCGAAAACTGGCGGATGCCCTCCG
>JAUXOH010000161.1 GCA_030682505.1 Candidatus Didemnitutus sp.
CGTCGTTGGCCGGCCGGTTGTGTCGCGCATTCTTCTGGTGGGGCAGGCCCCCGGCGACAAGGAGCCTAAATTGGGGCGCCCTTTTGCCTGGACCGCCGGCAAGACCCTTTTCAAGTGGTTCCATGGGGTGCTTGGTTGGACCGAGGAAGAAACGCGCAGCCGGGTTTACTTCGCGGCGGTCTGCCGCTGCTTCCCGGGCAAAAGGAAAACCGGCGGCGATCGCGTGCCCGATCCGGAAGAGATCGCGGCCTGTTCAAAATGGCTGGCGGCCGAAATTGCGCTGCTGCGGCCGGCGCTCGTTTTGCCCGTCGGCAAGCTTGCGATCACGCAGTTTCTTCCTGCGGCGCCGCTGGCCGATCTCATCGGCCGATCTTTCCCCGTCGTTTATCACCAACATCCGATGGACTGCATTCCCCTGCCGCATCCGTCCGGGGCGTCGCCGTGGCATCGAATGGAACCCGGCAAGACGCTCCTCCGCACTGCGCTGGCGCTGGTCGCCGGGCATCCCTCAGTGCAGGGATGATTTTTTTGGAAATTTCGTTGCGCGAGCGCCGCGGGCGCGCTCCGTTGACGCGGCATGCAATTTTTCCGTCGGTTTAAGGCCACACTGGTCTTTTTCGTTCTCCTGTCTGGCGCCAGCGCGCTCGAGAAGATTTCTCGCGATCCCTATGTGGGTGCGATCGTGATCGATGCGAACAACGGGAAGGTTCTCTTTGAAGACGGCGCCGATGTGGTCGCCTATCCGGCCAGCGTCACGAAGTTGATGACCTTCGCGGTCGTCATGGATCGGGTGGTGGCCGGGCAGCTTTCCCTTGACGCGCTCATCACGGTTTCAGCTGAGGCCGCGCGCACCGGGGGTTCGCAAGTCTACCTCAAGCAGGGCGAAGTGTTTACCGTCGATGACCTGTTGGTCGCGTTGATTGTTTCCTCGGCGAACGACGCGGCAATCGCGCTGGCATCCCATGTCGGGGGCTCCCGGGAAGGCTTCGTGACTTTGATGAACGAAAAGGCGCGCGCCCTCGGGATGACGAACACCCACTTTCAGTCTCCGCACGGCCTGCCCCCGGCCCGCGGGCAACAACCGGATGTTTCCACGGCCCGCGATCTTTCCGTTCTCTCCCGCCACCTCATCCAACACGACCGCGTGCTCGCCTACAGCTCGATCAAGGTTCGGATGTTGCGCGAGAAATCGGCGCAGCCGTTCGAGATGCGCAGCCACAATCATTTGCTCGGCAAGTTTGCCGGTTGCGACGGGTTGAAGACCGGCTATTTTTCGGCCGGCGGGTTTTCCCTCGCGGCAACGGCGGAACGCCAGGGCCGCCGGATCATTGCGGTGACGCTCGGCAGTGAGACGTCGAAGATCCGCGATTTCAAAGTCATGGAGTTGCTCGAACGCGGCTTCGCCAGTCTGGCCGCCATGCCGAGCGTGCCAACGACCCTTCCCGTCGCCGGCCCGGTCACCGCACCGGCCGCTCCGGCAGCCGCACGAGCGAACCGCTCGATTCCCACGCTCAAGACCCAGATGGAGCCGCCGCCGGATGCAGCCTCGATCCCCAGGGATCCGATTGTAACGTTTCGCGTGATTCCACCTGCCCCTGAATCCCAAAAAAAATGAACCCACGTTTCCGTTGCTTCACTTTCCTTCTGCTTGGCCTCAGCCTCACCGCCTTGGCGCCTTTGCATGCGCAGCGTGAACGGTTGCCGCCAGAGGATCTCGAGATTGTTGAGCAGCGCTGGCCGGAAGCGAAAAAATCATCCACCGGCCTCCGTTACATTGTGCTGCGGGCGGGCGACAAGGACGGTCCGACGCCCGAGGCGGGCATGCAGGCGACGGTGCTCTACAAGGGGATGTTGCTCAACGGAACGATCTTTGATGAGGCGCTCGATCCCGAGCATCCCTTTCGTGCCCGGATTGGCCGGTCCGAACTCATTGCCGGCTGGGATCAAGCACTCCAGCGCATGCACAAGGGTGAGAAATGGCTGTTGATCGTTCCGTTCGAGCTCGGCTACGGCACCCGCGGCAACCCTCCCATGATTCCGAGGCGCGCGACGCTGGTCTTCGAAATGGAGTTGCTGGATTTCGGGCGCGACTAGGCCGGCTGTTCCCCGGAATCGCCTACCGCAACAACGCGTCCAGCGTCGGCTGCATGGCCTCGGCCCAGACCTGATATCCGGCGGGAGACAGGTGGAGTTGATCCGGCATCAAGGCGTTGGGAATCGAACCCGTTTCGTCGAGGAATCGCGGGCCGATATCCAGGAAATGCACCCGTTTGCCATCGGCCAGACCGGGGAGCGCGGTGTTCACCTCCGTGATCACGTTCATCCGTCGCTCCCAGCCGTCGGACAAACCGTCGCGCATGATGCGCGGGCCGCGAGGGAAGATGCCGAGCAGCAGAATGTTTGTCTCCGGCAGTTTTTGCCGCGTCACGCTGATGATCCGCTCGAGCGCCACGGTAATCTCAGCGGCGGTGTGCGATCCCGTGTTGTTCGTCCCGATCATCAGCACCACGACCCGGGGGGAGATGCCGTCCAGCTCGCCGTTCTCGATTCGCCACAAGACGTTTTGGGTCTGGTCGGCGCTGATGCCGAAATTCGCGGGTTGATGCGGGCCGAAATAAGCGTCCCAGACGGCCGGAGCGCTCTTCCAACCCGCGGTGATGGAGTCGCCGATGAAAACGAGACCGACGGGCCCGGCTTGGGCCCGGGCGAGAAACGCGGCATGGTGCTCCATGAAGCGCGCTTCCGGCTTGGCCACGCCGATGGCGGCGTCGACTTTTTCCGCTCCGAAGGCGGTCGCAACCAATCCGGCGGTGATAAAGGAGAGGCAGGCGGAAAAACGGAGCATCGGGCGATCTAGCGAAACAGGCGCTTGCGCTGCGACCAGAAACTGTCGGCGGAGTAAAGTATCAGGCCGCACCAGATGAGTGAAAAGGCGGCCAGTCGGCCGGAATCAAAGGGCTCGCGAAACCAATAGACCCCGATGAGGAATTGCACCGTGGGGGCGAGGTATTGGAGCAAGCCGAGGGTCGCGAGTCGGATGCGTTGCGCGCCGTAGGCGAAAAGCAGGAGGGGGACGGCGGTGATCACACCGACACTGAGCACGAGCACGTGCATCCACGCATCGACCCGTCCCAAGGCACCCTCGCCCGTGTGATTCCACCACAGCAGGGCCGCCAGGGCGAAGGGCAACAGCATCAGGGTTTCCACGGTGAGGCCGGTCACGGAGCCCAGCGCCGATTTCTTTTTCAGAATGCCGTAACTCGACCAGGTCGCCGCCAGCGTCAGGGCGATCCAGGGCACATGGCCGACGCCGACGAGCAGCAGGAGCACACCGAGCGCGGCAAAACCGATGGCGGTCCACTGCAGAATCCGCAGCCGTTCGTGGAGAAAAAGAAATCCGAGGGCGACGTTGCCGAGCGGCGTGAGGAAGTAACCCAGGCTGGACTCGATGATGTGGCCGTTGTTCACCGCCCAGACATAGACCAGCCAGTTGACTGACAGCAGCACACTGCTCAGGAGGTTGAGGCCAAAGGCGCGCCAACTGGCGAAGGCGGGACGCAACTTGTGGAAATCCTTCCGCCACGCGAGCACGCCGAGCAACAGCACCAGCGACCACGTGATGCGATGGGTGATCAGCTCATGGGCCGGCACGCTCTGCATCTGTTTCCAATAGATCGGGACAATGCCCCAAAAAAGAAACCCGGCGCCCGCCGCCAGGCCGCCACGGAGTTGCTCGGAAGCTTGGGGTTCGAGGGACACGGTGCGGGTGGTATATCCAACCGTCCGCGTCAGGTCTTCAACACGGTCGCGTAGTGCGCGATGGTCCGGGCGAGTTCTTGCGTGCGTTGGACCAGGTCACGGTTGGTGATCGCTTCGTCGGCGAAGTCCGTCTCGGTGGCGTAGACAAAGCGGGGCACGATGGTGCACCGGAAATCCAGCATGAGACTGTTGGCGAGCCCCATGATTGACATGTAGCTGGAGGTGCCGCCGGCGGCGCAGGCGAAACCGACCACCTTGTTGTCCCAGGCGCGGCCGGTCAGTTCGACGAGGTTTTTGACCGAGGCGTTGGCGTCGTAATTGTAGACCGGTGTCGCGATCAGAATGCCGTCGGCTGCGGTGACCAACGCCCGCGCTTTGGCGGTGCTCTCGTGGGCGTAGGCCGAGGAGCCGTCACACGGGGGTAGCGCGAGCTCGCGCAGATCCGCGAAGGTGACTGCGTGACCCGCATCCGCGAGCGTTTGGTGGGCGGCACGCGCCAGGAGGCGGCTGTTGCTCGCAGGATTCAAACTGGCAGAAATGACCAGGAGTTGCATGGACGGGAAGTGATCGCAGGGGAACAACGCCACGCGCGCGGAATTACTTCGCGGCGTGGGTTGATTGGTAAGAGGCGAGTTGCCAGCGGCCGTGTTTGGCGACGTAAACGATCGTGACGAGGAGGCTCAACTTGAGCGTCTGCCCGTCGGGCAGTTTCACCTCGATCTGGGTCGGGCCCGTGAGCACAGCGGTTTCGCCGCCATAGAGTCTGATCTGGGGAGCTTCGCTATAGCGGATCTCGACATAGTTGATTGCACCGGACCCCAGGGCCGCGAGCAGTTCCGTCTTGGTTTGGGAACTGCCGTTGGAATGCACGTAGAGACAGTCCGCGGTCAGCATGTCGTCGAGCGCGCCCAGATCGGGGGCAATCATCGCGTAAATGCGGGTCTCGTCCGCGCGCCAGACGGCAGCCTTGAGGCCGTCGGCCATCGTGGCTCGCTGGGCCAGGGCAGTCGGCGCGCCGAGCAGCGTCAGACCCACGAGCCCCAAGCCAAAAAAGATCTGCGACACCCTGATCATGGGCGGTGCACGGGATGGGGTCGGCCGGACTCGTCAATCGCAACGTAGGTAAACACGCCTTCCGTGACGCGCAGGAGCGTTCCATCGGCGCCGCGCTGCACCCAAGCCTCGACGCCGATCCGCATGGAGGTGCGTCCGGTTTTCACGAGCAGCGCGTAGCAGTTGACGATGTCGCCGACGTAAACGGGATTGTGGAAGGACATCGCGTCGACGGCGACGGTCGTGACGCGACTCCGGCAAAGGTTGCGGGCGTGAATCGCCGCGCCGATGTCCATCTGCGAGAGGAGCCAGCCGCCAAAGATATCGCCGTTGGCATTGGTGTCGGCCGGCATGGCGATCGTGCGAATCACCAGTTCGCCATGCGGTGCGGTGGGTTCGGAAGGAGGGGCGTTGGTGGGTGTGGGATCAGACACGGCGGGAGATAATCACGGGTGCGTGCGCCGCGCAAGTGTGGCGAAAGAACCTCCTAGTGCCTGAGGTAGCGCAGGAGGCGTAACGAACGCTCCGAACAGACAAAAATCGCCTGTCCGTCGGCGGCGAAACATGCGGCCTCAGCCTGCGGCAACAGGTGGGGTGGCAGACCAATCGGGGTGCGGGCAAGGGTCACGGCCCAAGATTCACCCGGAGCGCGGGGAAAAAAAAGCGTGTCGCCATAGGTCAGGATCACTGCGGCTGAGCCGTCCGCCGCGAAATCCATGGAGCAGGGTTGGCCGCGATAAGCTTGGGCGGGCAGGCCGATGGCGCGTTGGAGCGCGGTGGGCTGGGGGAGATGGGGCACCTCACCGACTAGTCGCGCGACGACCGTCTGCTTGGTGGCGCCCAAGGGGAGGACATAGAGCCGGGGCACGGGATCGCGCTTGGAGAGGAGGTAAACCATCCGCGCGGAGGCGTCGACCGCCGCCGCTTCGCAATCGCGGGCGAGATCTTCGTAAATGACCTGAAGGGAATAGTGCGGTTGAACGACGATCTCAGTGTCGGGCGACAGGGTCGCCGCTTCCGGTTCTTCGACAACATGGAGCCAGACATGGGGGCGCCGGCCGAGATTGTCGCCCACATCAGCAATGAGCAGCCATGCCCGCCCGTCGAGTTCGAAGGTCGCAATATCCTCCCAATCGATGTTCTCCACCCCCGCCACGCGCAGCTTGCCGCGGAGGGAGCCATCGGTCGCATTGAGGGCATAAAGCACGGGTTGTCCGCCACTGTCGTCATGCGTCCAGAGCAGCGACGCCGAGCGGCGGGAGGCCGCAAGCCCACTTGCCTCGCGACTTTGGGGTTCCGCCATCAAGCCCACCTCAAACGGTCCGGTGAACGAGCGGTCGCTCGGGACCGCGGCGCAAGCGGTCAATCCGAGCCCAATCGCGATTGCGACCATCGACTTTGCCATTGTTTTCAGAAAAGAAGCCCCGGATAGTAGCTGAATCATGGCACTCTCAGGCAATGCCGCGTTCCGGCGTTTGTTCAATGAAATCGGCACGGTGGATCAAGTTGGCATCGAAGAACGCGTCGCAAAATACACGACGCGCAGCATCAAGAAGGCATCCAAGGTCAAGGGCCTCAAGCTGGCGGTGACGATGGTCGATCTTACCACGCTCGAAGGCAAGGACACGCGCGGCAAGGTTGAGTCGCTCTGCCAGAAGGCGCTCAGCCCGCACGACGACCCGGCGATCCCGCAGGTGGCGGCGGTTTGCGTCTACCCCGCGATGGTGAAGCATGCCCGGCGGGCGCTGGGCGAAGACACGGCGGTGCGCATTGCTTCGGTCGCCACCGCCTTCCCCTCCGGCCAGGCCCCCCTCAAGACTCGCCTCGCCGAGGTGCGCGGAGCGGTCGCCGACGGCGCGGACGAGATCGACATGGTGATCAACCGCGGAGCGTTTCTCTCGGGCGATTTTGCCCTCGTGCAGGACGAAATCTCCGCCGTGCTCGAAGCTTGTGGCGCCGCCACGCTCAAGGTCATTCTGGAGGTCAGCGAACTCGAGACCTACGACAACATCCGCGCGGCCTCCTTTCTGGCCATGCGCGTGTTGCGACCGAACGATTTCATCAAGACCAGCACCGGCAAGACCTCGCTCAATGCCACCCTCGGCAACAACCAGGTGATGATCGAGGCCATCCGCGACTTCTACCTCGAAACCGGCACTCCGATCGCGATGAAACCGGCCGGCGGCATCCGCACCGCGAAGCAATCCCTGCAGTTCCTCACCGCCATCAAGGAAACGCTCGGTGACGAGTGGCTCAACAACACCCGCTACCGTTTCGGTGCCTCGTCCCTGCTCAACGATCTCCTCCGGCAGCTCGAGAAAGAGAAGACCGGCGCCTACCAGGCCCCCTATTACTTCAGCGAAGCAGCGGAGAGCTACTGAGCAACGACCACCGCCAACCGCGCCAACCCCCACCACTTCCCCATGCCCACTCTGACTGAGAAAAAAACCGCCCGCCCCACCAGCCGCGCCCAGGGCCGCCCACTGCCCGAGCTCATCTTTGGCGATCTTTGGGAATTCGACCCGGCGCCGGAAACCGCCGATCCGAAGCTGAAGGCGCGCTACGATCTCTTCATCGGCGGCAAGTTTGTCGCGCCAGCGGCGGGTAAATATTTTCACTCCATCAATCCCGCCAACGAGCAGAAGATTGCCGAGATCGCCCAGGCAGGCGCGGCCGACGTCGACGCGGCCTATGCTGCGGCGAAAAAGGCCTTCGATACCACCTGGGGCCGCATGCCCGGTCGCGAACGAGCCAAATACATCTATCGCATCGCCCGGCTGCTGCAGGATCGTGCCCGGGAATTTGCGGTCGCGGAGACGATCGACGGGGGCAAGCCGATCAAGGAATCACGCGATTTCGACGTGCCGATGGCGGCCGCGCATTTCTTTTATCATGCCGGCTGGGCCGACAAGCTCGACTACGTTGCGCCGGCTCGCAGCGTCGCACCGCTGGGGGTGGTCGGGCAGGTCATCCCGTGGAATTTTCCTCTCCTCATGCTCGCGTGGAAGCTCGCTCCCGCCCTCGCGATGGGGAATTGCATCGTCATCAAACCGGCGGAGACGACGTCGATCACCGCGCTCAAGTTGGCGGAGATTTTTCAGGACGCCGGACTGCCCCCGGGGGTCGTGAACATCGTCACGGGTTTTGGCGACACGGGCGCGGCGGTGATGGGGCACCCGACGGCGGCCAAGGTGGCGTTCACCGGCTCGACTGAAGTCGGCAAGATCATCATGCGTTCCCTCGCCGGCACGGACAAGAAGATGACCATGGAACTGGGCGGCAAGGCGGCGAACATCGTTTTCGACGACGCGCCAATTGATCAGGCCGTGGAAGGCGTGGTGAATGGCATTTTCTTCAACCAAGGCCACGTGTGCTGCGCCGGTTCGCGCTTGCTGGTTCACGAGCCGATCGCCGCGCAGTTTCTCGCGAAGCTCAAGACGCGCCTCCGCGTTCTGCGCGTTGGCGACCCGCTCGACAAGAATACCGACGTCGGCGCGATCAATTCGAAGGAACAACTCGGCACCATCGAGCGCCTGGTCGGCATCGGCCTCAAGGAGGGGGCCGAAATGTTCCAGCACCCGTGCAAGTTGCCGACGAAGGGCTACTATTTCCGGCCGACGATTTTCTCCGGTGTTTCGATGAGCCACCGCATCGCGCGCGAGGAAATCTTCGGCCCGGTGCTCAGTGTGCTCACGTTCCGCACGCTCGATGAAGCCGTCGAAAAAGCGAACAACACCGCCTACGGACTCAGCGCGGGCGTTTGGACCGACAAGGGTTCCCGCATTCTCAAGATGTCGACCGAGCTCAAGGCCGGGGTGGTCTGGGCCAATACCTACAACAAATTTGACCCTACCTCGCCCTTTGGCGGTTACAAGGAGTCGGGCTTCGGTCGCGAGGGCGGTCGCCAGGGCCTGCTCGACTACTGCAAAACGGTGTGAGATGTCGCGTGCGTTTATTCCACCAGAAACCTGTCCGGTCTGCGGCGAAGCGGTGCCCCGCACGGCGAAGGCCTGCCCGGGCTGCGGCGCGGACGAACGCTCCGGGTGGGACGAGGAAACGGCGCTTTACGACGGACTTGATTTGCCTGCGTCCGCCTTTGAGAAGGTGCGCAGTCCCCCGTCGATGCCTGTTGGGCGCTCGCTCGCACCGTGGTTGATTGCCACTGCTGTTCTCCTTATCGCCGTTCTCCTTTTTCTCACCCTCCGTTAACTCCCCTTAACATGGCCGACACCCCACTGCTCACTGCACCACTGAAAACCGACAAGATGCCGCCGGGCATCCCCTACATCATCGGCAACGAAGCCGCGGAACGCTTCAGCTTCTACGGTATGCGCGCGATCCTCGTCGTGTTCATGACGCAATACTTGCGCGACAAGTCAGGCATGCTCTCGCCGATGAACGAAGCGGAGGCGAGCACGTGGTATCACCTCTTTCTGGCCTCGAATTATTTTTTCCCGATTTTCGGCGCGATCCTCGCGGATGCCTTCTTCGGCAAATACCGCACGATTTTCTGGCTCTCGCTCGTTTACTGCGTCGGCCATCTTGCTCTCGCGGTCGATGACACGCGGCTCGGACTCGGCATCGGTTTGTCGCTCATCGCCCTTGGTGCCGGTGGTATCAAGCCCTGCGTCTCGGCCAACGTCGGCGATCAATTCGGCGCCACCAACCAACATTTACTCTCCCGCGCTTTCGGTTGGTTCTATTTCTCGATCAACTTCGGGTCGTTTTTCTCCATCCTGCTCATTCCGTGGGTGCTGGAGAATCACAGTCCGAATCTCGCGTTCGGCATCCCGGGCATCCTGATGTTGGTAGCGACGATTGTCTTCCGGGCGGGTCGTAAGAAGTTCGTGCACGTGCCACCGGCCGGAAAGGCATTTATCCGCGAGAATTTCAATCGCGCGGGCTGGGCCGCCATCGGCCGAATCGGTATCATCTTCGTGTTTGTGGCGGTGTTTTGGTCGCTGTGGGATCAGAGTGGCGGACGCTGGGTGTTGCAGGCGTCGAAGATGGATCTGCACTTCGCCGGCATCACGTGGTTGCCGTCACAAATTCAGGCGGTGAACGCGATCATGATCTTGATCTTCATTCCGCTGTTCCAATACCTCATTTATCCGGCGATCAACGTCGTCTTCCCGCTTAATCCCCTGCGCAAAATCGGCCTCGGTATTTTTGTCTCCGGTGTCGCCTTTTTGGTCAGCGCGTGGATCGAATCCCAAATCGTTGCCGGTCTCATCCCGAACATCGGCTGGCAACTTCCCGCCTACGCGCTGTTGACTGCTTCCGAAGTCATGGTGTCGATCACCGCGCTGGAGTTCGCCTACACGCAGGCACCCAAGCACATGAAATCCGTCATCATGTCGCTTTATCTGCTGTCAATCTCGGCGGGTAACTTGATCACGGCGCTCGTCAATTACTTCATCCAGAATCCCGACGGCACGGTGAAGCTCACGGGCGCCGATTACTACTTGTTCTTCACGGCTCTCGCGATCCTCGCGTCCGTCGCTTTCGCGTTTGTCGCGCGGAAATACAAAGAACAAACCCACCTGCAGGACGAAGCGTCCGAACCCGCGTCTGCTTAATTCAACCTGATTTGCCATGACCCGTTTGCCCGTTACCAAAACGCCCAAAGTCTATGTTGGTGGTGCCTTCATCCGCTCCGAAAGCGGGCGCACGTTTCCGATCCAGGATGCCGCCGGCGAGTTCTTCGCCAACATCCCGCAGTGCACGCGCAAGGATCTGCGCAACGCCGTCGAGGCCGCCGCCAAGGCCGGTCCGGGTTGGGCCAAGCGCACCGCCTACAATCGCGGCCAGATCATCTACCGCCTCGGCGAGATGATCGAGGCGCGCCAGGCGGACATGATCGATGCCCTCCGGGTGGGCGGAGCGACGAAGGTCGGCGCGGCGAAGGAAGTCGCGGCGACCATTGATCGCCTCATCTACTACGCGGGCTGGGCCGACAAGTATGAGCAGGTGCTGGGCAACGTGAACCCGGTCGCCTCGCCGCACTTCAATTTCACGGTCACCGAGCCGATGGGCATCATCGGGCTCCTGGCGCCCGACGAGGCGCCCCTGCTTGCGCTCGTTTCGTTGTTCGCGCCGGCCATCACGAGCGGCAATACCGTGGTGGCGCTCGCTTCGTCAACGCAGCCTTACCCGGCCATCGTGCTCGGGGAGATGCTTGCCACCAGCGACCTGCCCGGCGGCGTGGTGAATCTGCTCACGGGTTTCCGGAAGGAGATCGTGCCGACCTTCGCCACCCACACGCACCTGCGCGCGGTTGCGGGCGTGGCCAACGCCGACGAGCGCAAGACGCTCAAGCTCGGCGCGGCGGACAGTGTGAAGCGCGTCAAGTTGCAGAAGGCCGAGGAGAAGATCGATTGGTTCTCGGCGAAAGCGGAGAGCCTCTACGAGATCCGCGACTTCGTGGAATTCAAGACCACCTGGCACCCGATCGGAGCGTAGTATTCGGTTAATTTTCCAATTCAAGAATCTGACCTTCCAAATCCTGCCAGAAGGTCTCCAGGGCTGTCGCCAAGTATAGGGGCTTAAGACATAGGGAAGTTTCTTCTACAAAGCACTCTCCGTGCATCTGCATCTGCGTCAGCACGGCCATCGACTCGTTTCGCAGAATGGTTCCTTCTGCCGGGAGGTGGATGAACTCAGGCAGCTCGCCTAAAGCCACTTTTTCAATAAAGGTAGCCGGGTAGTCGCTGCCGACGTTATCCTCTTTTCGGAGCGAAAATATCGGCGCGAAAACATGCGAGTTGGGGTTGGGCTTTGCGCCGGCTCCGGAATAGCCCAGCGCCAGTCTGCGTGTGTCTACGCCCTCCCTGAGAACAAGGATAGCGGGGCGGCGTTTGACTTTCTTCACCAGTAGCTCTTCGCCCATCTTGAGTTTCAGCTCCGGGATGGGCATGTGGTGGAACAGATCAGATGAATCCCCCAGCGTGTTGATGGATTTCTTTTCGATCCGGAAGCTGGCGTTGGCGATCTCCGTGGTCCGATCCCAACGACCAATGCGGACTACATGATAATCCTGCATGGTTCCATAGGCGGGAATCCAGAATACCTGTCCAGGCACGTGCCGGCCTCTTTCGGCTGGGCTCAACTGACGATAAATGTCGGCAAGCTCGGCCATAACTGATCAAGCGGGACTCGCGCCCAGATCCTCCAGCACACTACGACTCATGTGGCCGCGGAGCGCCGGAACCGGCTCAGCAGAATGGGATTCCACAGCCAGCATCTGCAACGCGGTGCGATAATCGGGGGTTTCACGAAAACGCTGCCGCTCGAGGGCCTGTTGGCGCAATTTGCCGGCCTTGGCCTGCATCGCGACCATTTTCTCTTGGATCCCGGTGGCTAGGGCAAACTGGGGCGGTTTCACCTTCGCTGGGGCGAATTCAGGCAGGGACTGGTCGACCGGCACGACCTTGAAGTCCAAAATATCCCCGCGCTTGGCGTTTAGCATTGGCTCGGTCTGACTGTAGGCAAACTCGACCACAACCATAGGCTCGTGGTCTTTGAAAAACGTCACGATGCGCTTGATGATGCCTTCCAACGTCAGACCTAGGCTGCCCGGTTCTTCGACACGCACATATTGCAGGACCGGTTCCTCTTCCTCGCGCCAGGAAAACCCCAACGTGCTGGAAAGATCCGCCATGCATTCCTCGGCGGCTGGGCTCCATGGACCATAATGGTGGAAGAGCCATTCGATGTCGGTCGCCTTGCGGCCTTTCAGCCGCCAATGGCAATAATCCACCAGATAGAGATACTTGGTGAACTGCACTTTGCCCGGCTTGTGCTCATGCTCCAAGCAGCGGGCAAACAGAGTGGCGGCAATTTCCTGGCGGGATGGCATCAGCAAAGGGAATCGACCACTTTACGTGCCAAGTGAAGCAAGTCGAGTGCAGGCTCAAACTCTGACCGGAACAACATCGGGAAGGGTTGAAGACAGAATGGGGGCTGTGGGATTGGCGGCAATACCGAAGGTAGCTGATGATTCGGTAATTGCATCAGATAGCCGAGGGAGACTGTAGAAAATCCGGCCAGTTGGTCCACCCTTTGTCTTTATAGTAGGCCGCCGGATTGCTGGGAATGTCTCTCGGTCGATTTCCGGAAATTTTGCTCCATGCAAACCATTCCTTGCCTGTTTTGAAGCCGAGACCACGCACGAAAAGACACGCAGATTTGAAAGACCGAAAGGTATGATCGGAAGGCGCGATATTGCCAGTGCCGAGCCAATCACCCCATCCAAGCCAAAGCCCTCGGTAAACATTTCGAGGGCTTTTCGGAATATCTGGGGGCAAAGGCGGCTTGTCGGGAAAATCACCTTTTAGATAACGCGGCCACTCAAGCGAGCCAGTGAGATGCAGAGCGTGGACAAATGCGCGTGCCGATTCATAGTTACGAAACTCACGTGGTTTACGCGTGCGTTTGGTTTCAGGGATTTCTGCTCCCAGCCAGTCACTCCACCCGACCCACCCTTTGGTTGCGTAAGTCCGATCCGGCTGGCGCGGAATACGTGGTGGCAGGGCATGTGCATCATTTGCGAGCGCGATCCAAGCGCGTCGAGAAGTGAGCCCTAGTGATCTGGCTATCTCGCGAGCTTTGGTGAAAGACAGGTAGTTGCGAACAGTAGTGCCAATCATGCCATGACCGAGCCAATCACCCCAGCTTACCCAGCCACTGTTTGCGTATGCTTTCCAAGGCGATGCTGGAATGTCATCTGGCTTCGCAGGCAGATTCGGGCGTTCGCCACGACAGTATGCCTTCCAGTGCTGCTGACCCGGTATCTTTAGTGACCGGGCAAACTCCCTGGCTTCCTCGAATGGGCGCCATGGCGTGCGTATATCTTCATAACCAAGCCAATCGGCCCAACCCGACCATTGGCCAGCGTATGCTTTGCATCGTTCAGGTGTTGCCGGAATGTCCGTTGGCAATGGAAGTTTCCCGGCTAACTGACCGGAACAATATGGATACCACTCATCTGAGCTTTTTAGCCCCAAGCTTCGGGTGAAAGAACGGGCGTCGGCAAATGGGCGAAACTGTTTTTGCTTTGTTCCGATAGCACCAGTTCCAAAGAAGGCACCCCACGTCGTCCAGCCTCGGTTTAGATAGGATTTATCTGGGTTTTTCGGCACATCGGCCGGCCAACTATCGCCGAGTGCCGTGATCAACCTGCGCCATTGTTTCTGGCTCTTCACTAACCGTTCACTCGCAAAAGCAGATGCACCCCCATAACTGCGATACGCCAGTTTTGCCACGGACTTCCAGCATTGGACTTCAATCTGGCGTGCAAAGTCCGCTGCACTAACACCGAGAGGCATGATGATTCGGCCAAAATCGAAAGTGACCAGCCTGCTAACCTCAGGTGTGCGTCCTTCCGCAGTAGCGCGGAACCATTCTATGATACGCTCGTCGTGCGTGGCTAGCGCTCGGAGGACGAAGAGCACGAATTTGAAAGCGCTACTCTCCGCGATCGCTTCGAGTGTGACGCCGTCTTTCACGACAAGGGGCAGCAGGATGTAGCCCATCGTCTTGCCGGACGACGGATCAAGGCGCAGGGCACGGCCGGCGGCTTGCACGATCTCGATGGTGCTGCCCTTGGGGTCGGCGAAGAAGACGCAGTCGATGCTCGGCACGTCCACACCTTCGGTCAGGCAGCGGGCGTTGGTCACCAGTGAAGGTGCGGTGGCGAGAAAGGAGGTGAGTTCACGCTGGCGGGCGGCGCTGCCCATGCCGCCGTTGACGTGATGCGATGAGATCGGCTTCTCGGCCGGTAGAGCGGCATTGAGTCGGGCACAGAGGTCGCGAAATTGTTTCGCCCGGGCGATGCTGCTGTGGAAGGAGACGGTGTGCTGCACCCCATGCTCCACAGTCGCCCGGCGGAGAGCGACGAGACTCGCCAGGGCTTGGGCCGTGACTCCGTCCAAGCCTTCGGTGCCGAGGTCGAGCCAGCGATTGGCTTCGACCAACCGGGCGACTTCCGACTCGCGCACGCCGATGGTAAGGATGCGGTAGTCGCTTAGGATCGGCGGCGTCGCTGCGATTGCGGCCTTGAAGCTGAGTAACTCAAAGGTTCCGCCGTAGAGCGCCGGGTCGTCCATCGAAACGACGTCATCGGATGAACCTTGGAAGCGTCTCTCCGTGGCCGTCATGAACAACCGGCGGGGAAGCGGGATTTTTTCATCGAACAAGAGATGGGCGAAACTCTTGGCCTTCTGTCCCGTTGTGCGGTGGGCCTCGTCGAGCACGGCGAAATCGAAGGAGAAGCCGGCGGCCTTCGCTGCCGCGGCTAGCACGGGCGAACTCTGATAAGTCGTTATGACCACGATTTGTCCGGATTGGCCACGTAGGGCGCTGAGGTGCCGGGCAAGTGCTTCCGGATGGGTGTCGCAGGGGATGCCTAGCTCGTGCACATGGGCGACCAGCTCGGCTTTCTCCGTCTTGGCGGCATCGTGGTCGCTACAAACGCAGAGCCAGTCGGCCGGTTCGTCCCGGGCCAGTGCTTCGTGCATCCAAGTTTCAAGAGTTTGGCGGATCAGAGCGATGCTGGGAACCGCGATCAGCACCCGTTTCGCCTCGAGTTTTTGAGCTATCCAGCACGCGGTCAGGCTTTTCCCGGAACCACACGGACTGATGAGCTTGCCGCGCGTTTCTCCCTTGTCGTGATAGTGCACAATGGCCGAAGCAATGGCGCGCTCCTGATGGGGCTGTGGCACCCGGGCTTTCGGGCGGGCGGGGAGCGATCCGGTGGCAATGGTCTCCTGCAGCGAACTGAAGAATTCCGGACCGAGTCCGCTCCAGACATCGTTGGTGAGGTCACCGAGGTTTGGCAGGCCCGTGAGAATGCCGGGAATGCGGGACGTCGTCGTGCAAACAAGTCCGTAGCTGATGTCCCGGCAGACGGTGAACGCCAGCGAGGTAAATGTCGCCAGCTCGCGATGGGTCAGTGCAGCTTCTGTATCGGTGCGATATTTGGCCTGGATGGCCCAGAATTCGCCGGTGTGGGTCTCTGCGATTAGATCGATGCCTTGGTCGAGATGGGGGAGGCCCAGCTGTTTATGAATGGCGTCAGGAACATCCGACAGCAGCCAGACGTGGCGCAGCTTGGTCCGATAAGCCGGGTCGGAACGCAGATAATGCTGCACAACCAGCTCAAACGGCCGGCCGCGGGCTTGAACCTCCAGCCCAGAAACCCGCTGGGTGAAGTCAGGCCACGAGGCAACAGGAGAAGAAAAACCAGCCAGATTCATGCAGCGATCAAGTGAGTGGCCCGATCCATTTCTTGCCCATGCGCCGAACAACGTCGAGCGCGCACTTTTGCCTCCGGGGGTGAGTTTGACAGCGTTGTCGCGTCCCTCAGTCTGCAGACATGCAAACTCCAGCCGAGGTCCAGCGCGTTCGCGGCCAACTCCTCGTGTGGTGGATCATCTGGGGCAGCCTGTTGGCCGGCTTGGGTCTGATTTATGTCGTGATCGGGCCGGCGCGAGGGCCGGCGGTGTCGGCAGAGAACCCTTTGACCGACCTGAGCGGGCTCGTGCCGCTTTTTCTCAGCATCATCATCCGCTGGCTGGTGCTGCCGCGGTACACCGAGGCGCCAAAGGCGTTTGTGATGTTTGTCCTCGGTCTGGCGCTCGCGGAAAGCTGCGGGCTGCTCGGCATCTTCTTCGGCGGGCCGTATCGCGACGATCTGTTCGTGCTCGGCCTGCTCGGCATCGGACAGTTTGTGCCCTTTTACGCGCGGCGACTCTACGAGCCGCGCGCGACGGGCTTCATCCCCAACAATTGAGCCGCGGGCCGCACGTCACGGTCGCGAAGGGCGCGGGGTAGGTAGCGCGCTTGTCGCGCAACGTGAGCGCCATCGACAAGCAGCGGGTGAACTCGGCGGTTGGGACCCAACCTGAAAAGGCCGGCAACCGGGTGGCGCCACGAACGGTGCCGGGGCTCAGTTCACCGTCGGCTGACTCAGCCGGCGCAGCCAGCGGTAGTGCGAGACGAGGCCGGCCCAGAGTGTCTTGTGCTCGTTGTAACGGATACCGAATTCACGACACGTGGACTCAACGATTTTGGAAAGTTCGGGGTAGTGCACGTGGCAAATCCGCGGGAAAAGATGGTGCTCCACTTGAAAATTCAACCCGCCGAGCAACCAGCAAAGCAGCGTGCTGCGTCGGGCGAAATTCACCGTCGTGTTGATCTGGTGGACCATCCAGTTGTCCTCCATGCGATTCGTGGCGGCGTCGGGCAGGGGAAATTCCGCCTCCTCCACACAGTGCGCGAGCTGAAAGACGACGCTCAGCACCACGCCGATGACACCGGCGACGAGAGCGTAAAACAGCAGAACGTGCCACCACGTGTGCATCATCATCGGCACCACAAACGCGATGGTGAAGAACAGGGCTTTGCCGCCGATAAAGATGGCGAGTTCCTTGCCGCGGGGCCGCGGCACCTGCTGGCCACCGACGTCGCGCGTGATCAGGTCGCGGAAATCACCGTAGAGGTGCCAGCGAATGGTCATGAATCCGTAGAGGGCCCACAGGTAGAAATGCTGCAGGCGATGAAAGAAATAGTGTTTCTGATGCGGCGTCACGCGGGCGAACACACCCAAGTCCACGTCGGCGTCGTGGTCGGTGATGTTGACGTAAATGTGGTGGGAGGCGACGTGCTTCCAGTGCCAGAAATAGGAACTGGCGCCGATCAAATCCATCGACATGGCCATGAGCTTGTTCATCCACGGCCGATCCGAATAAGCGAGATGGCTGCCGTCGTGCTGCACGTTGAAGCCGATCAGACCGGCGGCACCTCCCAGCAGGAGAGCTGCGGCCACCGCCTGCCACCAGGCGCTGACGAAGAACACGAGCGCAACATAGCTGAGGACAAAGACCGTCATGATCACGGCTGTTTTTACATACATCGAGGCATTGTCGCGGGGGTTGCGACCGGTGCGGACGAAGAACTCCTCCACCCGGCGGCGCAGCTCAGCCTGAAAGCCGGTGGTGGGAGCAAACTTGGGGCGCTCCGGCGAGCCGCCGGCAGGAAAAGAAACAGACGCGGGTGTAATCATGCGGGAAAAATTTGAAGCCGGACCTGACCGACAGGTAAGGGAAACGTTGGTGGTGATCCCGCATAACGCAAGCCCACGGACCCGGGCTATTTTTTTACGTCCCCGGAAAGTGAGCCGGTTTCGGCCAGTCGCTCGATGAAGAT
>JAUXOH010000090.1 GCA_030682505.1 Candidatus Didemnitutus sp.
AACGGTGATGGGGTGTGCCCTGATCGCACGTGCCCGCACCTCCGCACTTGTATTGGTTCACCGGGCGGTGCTGCTCGATCAATGGAGGGAGACGGCCATGCAGTTCCTCGGATTGAAACGAAAGGAGATCGGCGTCTGGCGTGGTCGATCCCCGAGACTAACCCGGCGCCTGGACATAGCTATGCTGCCATCGCTGAGCCGCGCGGAGGATATGGCGGCGGTGTTGGCCGGATATGGAATCGTGATCGTCGATGAATGTCATCACGTGCCGGCGGCCTCGTTTGAGGCCGTGCTGAAAGCGTGCCCCAGTCGGCGGGTCTATGGCCTCACGGCTACACCTAAACGCAAGGACAAGCTGGAGAAACTGCTCTTCGCCCAATGCGGACCGATCCGGCACACCATTGCCAATGCCCCGACCGAGGAAGTCCGGGTCGTGAGGGTTCGGCGCACCACACTGGCTCTGCCGCCCGATGGCGGGAAGCGACCGCCGATTCACCTGGTTTGGGAGGCGTTGGTGCGGGATGAGGGGCGGATCGCCGTGATCGTCGCCGATCTCCTGTCGTGCGTTACGACCGGGCGTTCACCGCTCGTGTTGGCCGACCGTAAAGTTTATCTGGACCGTTTGGCGGAGGCTTTTGCGGTACAGGCGGCAGGCATCGAGTGTTATCGACTGGACGGCACCATGGGCAAAAAGGCCCGGCGAGACGTGCTACGCCAGATCGCGGAGCACTATGATGACGGAAAGCCGTTCGTGCTTTTTGCGACGGCATCGCTGATCGGCGAGGGATTCGATCTGCCGCGTCTAGATACCCTGGTTCTGTCGATGCCGCTTTCGTTCAAAGGCCGGCTGATTCAGTATGCCGGGCGGCTTCATCGGCAGCACGAGGACAAGGGAGATGCCTTGATCTTTGATTACCTCGACGAAAGCCAAGCGATCACGAACGCGATGTTCCGCCGACGCCTGGCGGGCTACAAGGAATTGGGATACCTCATCGAAATGCCACATGAGAGCGACCCAACTTGGTTCGGAAAAGAACCGCTCCAAATTGAAGATGCGGGTTCGTGAGCAGTGCATGTTCCAAGCGCACTACTCGATTTTGAAAATCATTTCGCGAGAACAGGAAAACTGCACGTGAACTCACCGCCTTGCGTCTAGGTTCTCACTCAAGCCCCCAACGGGGTGCGCATGGCTTTTGTTATTTACTCAGCCTCAACAATATGTGGCGTCCCCACGGGGATTCGAACCCCGGTTCTTACCGTGAAAGGGTAGTGTCCTGGACCAGGCTAGACGATAGGGACGCAAAAAACAGAAGGGCGAACCTACGGCGCGGGCAGGCTCGCGCAAGAATTTTTTCCCTTCGCTCGCGGAACATGGCGAAAGACCGAAAAAGTAACGACTAACGCACAAAATCCCTTTGTCCTTCGGCCCGAATTGGGCCGAGATGACGGTCATGAGGTTCGCCGAGCTCGTTGCCGCACTCCCCCAGCACGCCGTTACGTCTTTCGGCGACCTGCCCTTTACCAAGGTGGGTTCGGGCAAGGTCCGCGAGATCTTTGACCTCGGCGACGCCCTGCTCCTGGTCGCCTCCGACCGGCTGTCGGCCTTCGACGTGATCTTGCCCGACGGGATTCCCGGCAAGGGGGCGATTCTCACGCAAATGAGTCTGTGGTGGTTTCGGCAGACCGAGCACCTCATCCCCAATCATCTCCTGCCCGACCAGCAACGGGAGTTCGCCCGCCGCGGCATCGCGAGCCGCGACCTGCAATTGCGCAGCATGATTGTGCGCAAGCTCCAGCCCCTCCCCATCGAGTGTGTGGCACGCGGCTACTTGATCGGCAGCGGCTGGAGTTCCTATCAGGCCACCGGCGAGGTTTCGGGAATCAAGCTCCCGACGGGCCTGCGGCAGGCCGACAAGCTACCCACCCCGATTTTCACCCCCACGACCAAGGCGCCGAAGGGCCGGCACGACGAAGCGATCAACGATGCCCAGGGCGAGGCGGCGATCGGCGCGGAGCTCTACGCCCAGGTGAAGACGACCAGCCTCGCGCTCTATCAATTTGGCTGCACGCAGGCGCGGCAGGCGGGCATGATCCTGGCGGATTCGAAATTTGAATTTGGCACCGACGCGGCGGGCAACCTCATCCTGATCGACGAGCTGCTCACGCCGGATTCCTCACGCTACTGGCCGGCCGAGGGCTACGCGCCCGGCAGTTCGCCGCCGAGCTACGACAAGCAGTTCGTCCGCGACCACCTGCTCGCGCAGAACTGGAATCAGCAGGCGCCCGCCCCGCGCATTCCCGCCGAGATCATCCAACGCACGCAGGAAAAATACCTCGCGGCGTTGAAGAATCTGCTGGGCTGAGGGCGCCCGGTCGGTCGCGCTACAGGCGGTTGGCCTTCAGGTCGCGCAGCGGGTAGTGTGTGCCGCGCCAGACGATGCCGCGCTGCCAGTGCGTCACGACCATCGAGCGCAACAGGATGTAATCCAGCACGACCAGGCCGACAGGAAAAAACAGCCCGTGCCACCACCGGCCGCCGTCGAAGCGCGTGTTGTCGACCGCGACGAGGAATTGCAGCGCCACGGCGGCCGCATAACCGGCCCACGCCGGCCCGGTCGCGACGAAGAGAGCCACGATCGGCCAAAGGAAGAAAACCGCGTGCGCCGCCACCCCGCCGAGGATCATCCACGCGCGGTAGTCGACGCCGGCGTAGGCGTTCTTCGTCAGGCCGCGCACGAGTTCGGGCACGCTGGCATACCACGCGACGGAGATCACCCCGGCGCCGAGCGCGAATTCACTGCGGCCTCCGGATTTCATCAGTTTGCCCAACTTGATGTCGTCATCGGGCCGCAGGCGCAGCGGGGCGTGGCCGCCGAGCCGCCGGTAGGTGGCGGTGCGCACGAGGTTGAAGGCGCCCACGCCGCCGTGCGCCGCGCTGCGGGGGTCGGGAATCCGCCAGGGGCGCAGGAACAGGGCGAAGATCAGGCTGAACGCACCGACGCAGACGCCGAGCAACGCGCCCCGTTCGTGCAATTGGGGCACCGCGGAAAGGTGGTCGAGGCGTTGCGCTTCGGCGTGGGCGATGGCGAGTCGCAGCGCGTCGGGCCGGAAATGAATGTCGGCGTCGGTGAAGAGAATCCATGTCCCGGTGGCGCGGTTGGCGCCGTGGTGCAGCGCGTGGTTCTTGCCGAGCCAGCCCGGTGGCAACGTCGGCACGTGCTCGACGTGCAGGCGCGGCTCGCTTGTGGCGAGCGCATCGAGTTGCTCTCCGGTGTCGTCTTCGGAGCGATCATTGACCGCGATGACTTCGAGGTCCGGATAATCGAGCGCCAGCATGGTCGGCACGGCGGCACCGATCGTGGCGCCTTCGTTACGCGCGGCGAAGACCAGCGAAACGCGCGGCCACGGCGATGGGGGCGAAGCAGGGGGGCGGCCGCCGAGGCGGTGCAGCCGGCGATTGCCGCGCATCACCTCGGCGGCCGCGCCCAGCCAGAGAATCAGGGTGAGGACGGCGAGGGCGAGAGGCAGGGACATGGGCGAGCCGTGGTTTAGCTCGAAGGATCAGGCGCGCACGGGAACCGAAATTCAGCCGGACAAAAAATCAGGCTGATTCTTTGTGGGCGCTGGGTGTTTCGGCCGGGGCGCGGGCCAAGAGCACCTTGTCGACGCGATGGCGGTCCATGTCCACGACCTCGAAGCGCCAGCCGTTCCAATCGAAATAATCTCCCGCGGCGGGGATGCGGCCGAATTGCGTCACAATGAAGCCGCCCAAGGTCTGGAATTCCGCCTGACCTTCGCCCGGCAGGGTCTTCGTCTTGAGCAATTGCTTCACTTCACCGATGGCGAGGGTGGCATCGATCAACCACGAACCGTCTGCGCGGACCTTCGCTTCCGGTTGCGCGCGGCGCTGTTGATCGGGCAGGTCGCCCACGATGGCTTCGAGCACGTCGATGAGCGTCACCATGCCCTGGATGCCGCCGAATTCATCGGCGACGAGCGCGGTGTGTTTGCCGGTCTTCTTGAATTGCTCGAGCACCTGCGTGGCCGTGGCCCGCTCGGACACCATTGCGGCGGGCGTGACGAGATTGCGCAGACTGGTGGGCAAACCGAAGGCGGCGTGCGCCCAGAGTGCCTTGATGTGAATCATCCCCAGAATATTGTCGCGGTGCTTCTGGCAGACCGGGAAATGCGAGTGACCGCTGGCGACGATCTTGCGCCAGTTGACCTCGTCGGGATCCTCGACGTTGAGCCAGACCATCTTGGGGCGCGGAGTCATCAGCGAGGTGATCGGGCAACGATCGAGCGCCATGACGCCTTCAACCATCGCCTTTTCGTCCTTGTGAAAGACCCCGGCATGCAGGCCCTGGTCGATGAGGGTGGCGACCTCTTCGTCCGAGATGACAACCCGGGGTTGCGCGCGGGCACCGAGGACCTTGGTGACGGCTTCGGTGCAGAGGGTGACCAGCCACATGAAGGGCTTCGTAACCTTGCCGAAGTAATGGATCGGCCGGGCCAAGGCGACAGCCCACCGCTCGGGATTGGCCAAGGCGAGCCGCTTGGGCACCAACTCACCCAAGACAATGGTGAAAAAAGTGATACAGAGAATAATCGACGCGAAGCTGATGGTGGCGGCGAAGTCGGCCACGGCGGGAAGATGCAACAACAACCACCCGTTGAGATGCCCGGCGACCACGGCGCCAGAATACGCCCCGGCCGAGATACCGCTCAGCGTCACTCCAAATTGAACCGTCGACAGAAAGGAATTGGGGTTTTCGGCATGCTCCAAGGCAAGCCGGGCGCGCGCGTTGCCGTGGTCGGCGAGGGTTTTCAGCCGCGATTTTCTCGAAGAAATGAGCGCGGTCTCCGCCAAGGCGAAGAGGCCATTAATCGTCAACAGGCAGGCAATGACGAGTAGCTCGATGGTCACTAAGGGCATGGAACGAGGGACTCTACCGCCTGACCGGTTCCTCGCAAATCAATTGGCCGCTTTGGGCCAACCGCGATTTGCAACCCAAGGATGGCGAGGGATTACTGCTAAATTACGTAGATGCCGCACTCCGGGGTTTCTCGCTCGCCACGCCTGCCCGCCGCTCTAGGGTCTCGCGTCGAGCTTTACCTTTACCCCAACATGGCTTCTTCCGACCCCCAATTGGCCAACCGCATCTTGCGCGGCCTCGTGATCGGCTTAATCGCCGGCATTGTCACCCTCGGCGTCGGCCAGATCTGGCCCGACGCGCTGACCTTCATGCAGAAGGTCTCGACCCAGGTCTTCGACCCGATCGGCCAGGTGTTCCTGCGCCTGCTCTTTTTCGTCATCATTCCGATCGTCTTCGCTTCGCTGGCCTCGGGCGTCCTGCAATTGGGCCAGCCCGAGAAACTGGGCCCGCTGGCGGGCCGCACCTTTGCCCTCTTCTTTCTCAACATGGCGGTGGGGGTCGCGCTTGGCTTGATCGTGATGAACGTCGTGCAGCCCGGTCGGTTCATCGACGAGGCCACCACCAAGGTGCTGATGGCGAGCTACGGCGGCGCGGCCGAGGCGGCCGTGGCGAACCAAACCCAGGCCCAGGCGGGGCTCTCGGTGATGACCTTGGTAGAGATGTTCATGCCCCGGAATCTTTTTGGGGCCTTTGTCGGCCAGAGCCGCAACTCGATCGGCGACGTGCTCCCGCTCATCCTCTTCGCAATCTTGGTGGGCGCCGCGGGCACGTCGATGGCGGTTGTCCGGCGCGAGAAACTGCTCGAAGCGCTCAACACCGTGAACGAGCTCATGACGGGCATCGTGCACTTCGCCCTGCGCCTCGCGCCCTACGCCGTCCCGGCGATGATCTACAGCGTCGTGGTGCGGGTCGGCATCGACATCGTCTTTGCCCTCGGGGTGTTCGTCATTTCCTGCGCCGGGGTGCTGATGCTGCACCTGTTCGGCACGATGTCGCTCTGGGTCAGGTTCTGGACCAAGCGCAAGCCGACGGAGTATTTTGCGCAGATCAAGGGCGTGCTGATCACGGCGTTCTCGACCAGCTCGAGTGCGGCCACGCTGCCCGCCTCGCTCGAGTGCGCGCGCGACAAGCTGAAACTTTCCCCGAGCACCAGCGGCTTCGTGCTGCCGCTCGGGGCGACGATGAACATGAGCGGCACGGCGCTCTACGAGGGCTGCGTGGTGCTCTTCATCGCCCAAGTGTTCGGCGTGGACCTCGGGATTGGCCAGCAACTGACGCTGCTGCTGCTGGCGGTGCTCAGTGCGGTGGCGGTGGCGGCGATTCCGGGCGGTTCGCTGCCGCTGATCGCCGGCCTGCTCGCCACCTTCGGGGTCGATCCTGCGGGCATCGGCATCATCCTCGGTATCGACCGCATTCTCGACATGTGCCGCACCGCGGTGAACGTCGGCTTTGACCTCACGACGGCGACGATCGTCGACGAATACGTCAGGAAGGGTGAGACAACGCCGGCGGATCCGGCTTGACGGCCCATTTTGTTTTCGGCGACGCCACCGGGGCGGCCTTGTCCGCCGGGGGCGTCCACGCCTGCAGGGCGCCGCGATAGAATTGCGCACAGGCGCCAAAGTCGAAAACCCAAAATTCGTGCCCGCGCGACACGTTTTGCAACAAGGGCGTGCCAACGTGCTTTGTTACCTGGGCCGGGGTCATGCCCGGCAGCAGTTTTGTCCACGGTGACTCCGCGGGTTCGGCGGGCGCGGTGCTGCCGACCGTCAGCACGAGCATTCCCAGGGCCACGAGTTTCATGTACCACTCATCGTCGCCAGACTCCGGCAACTTGAGGAACGTCGGACCGGGGCGCGGGTATTTACCGTGGATTAGCGCTTGGGTGGGCCCGCCGGGATTCGAACCCGGAACCAAGGGATTATGAGTCCCCTGCTCTAACCGTTGAGCTACAGGCCCGAACACCCAAAGAATGCGCGGACTAAATGAAACGTGCTTCCGGGAGGCGAACTCAAATTGGCCCGGGGCCGCCGGTGACATCCGTGCGGCGGTGTCGGCGGACTTCAGGCGGCCGGGGTCGGCACCTTGCGCGCCACGCACCACATGTTGTCGCTCGTCGGCGCCTGGTCGAACCAACCGAAGCGGGCGACGCGGAAGCCAGTCCGCGCGCAGATCTCCCGCAGGGCGCGCGGCGTGAAATAATTCACATGATCCGGAAAACGAAACCCGCACCAGCGCAGGCCGCGCACCGTCCGGTTCCAGCACGCGTAATTGGGCACCTTGATCACGAAGGCCCCGCCGTCCCGCAGCACGCGGTGCAACTCGCGCAGCGTTTCCACCGGTCGCACATCGTGCTCGAGAAAACTGATGGCGATGGCGCCCTGAGCGCTGGCGTCGGGCAATTGCCGCAGGCCGTTCAACGCGTCGGCCTCGATGAATCTTCCGGACCGGGTCGCCAGCCGGGCGCGACATTTCCGGGCGGATACAGGCGAAAGTTCGATGCCCACGGGGGCGCAATCCGCCGGGAAAGAATCCCACAGGTTGCCGGTGCCGCAACCGAGGTCGATGAGGTCGCCCGTCAAGGCGCTGTCGCGGATCACCCGATTCAGTTTGTCGCGCTTCACCAACCGGCGGTAGGCCTGCCGGAACCCGGCGAGCAGCGCGGCCAGTTTTGCGCCCGCCGTGCCGAGTTCGGCGCGCCGGCGTTGGTTTTCCGTGGCCGAGCTGCTTTCCCACTCAAACTCCCCGGTCATCGCGGCGTAGTCAGGCGGATTGGTCAGGAAACCAAACTGGCAGGGATCGCACCATGCCAGCGCCCAGGGCGCGGGCGCAGGCAAAGGACCCGCGGGAGAGCCACCGCAGATCGGGCACAGCGGCCGCTGCACGCGCGCCGGGTCGGCGGCAGTGCAGGAGGGGGGGGATTTTGCGGCAGACGGGGGAAAACTCATGGCATTGATCCGGGCGGGCGAACTCGACAGGTGGCGGGGAGGGGCCGATCGACCGTCGCAGCGGGGCAACGGGACCCCAGGGGAGAAAGAAAAACAAAAAAGGTCGCGATGAGGTCTGACGAAGTCAGAAAATTTCCCGGTCGCCAAGCGCACAAAATTTTTGCGTTTCGGCGTCGGGTTTGGTCGAACCAGTTGTGCGCATTGCCGTCCTCTCCGACACTCATGACCGCTGTCCGGCCACCCTGCCGGGGAGGCTCGCCGGAGCCGACGAGATCTGGCACCTCGGCGATGTGTGTGAGCCGGAGGTGTTGGGGGAGCTGGAGCAACTGCGCAAGCCGCTGCAGGTCGTGCTCGGCAACAACGAGGCGCACACGCTCTGGCCCGAGCATTTGACCTTGGAGCGGGCCGGACGACGATTTTTCCTCACGCACATTCCGCCGCCCCGCGCTCCTGGCGGCGTGCAGGTGGTCCTGCACGGCCATACCCATGTGCCGCGCGATGAGACGGACGCCGCCGGCGTGCGGTGGCTGAACCCCGGTTGCATTTCCGGCGCGACGCGCGGGGCTCCGGCCAGTTTTGCCTGGTTGACCATCGAGCGGGAACAACTGACGTGGCGGGTCGTGCGACTTTGACGGACGCCGCGGGCATGCATTCTGCACCGGGAGGCCCATGAAGATCGAACCTTGTTCCCCCGCAGAGTGCCGGCATCGACTCCCGGAATTGGTCGGCTTGTTGCGCGATGCGGTGCAACACGGCGCCTCGATTGGGTTCACCCAGCCGCTGGCGCCGGGCGAAGCGGAGGACTACTGGCGTGGCGTGGCGGCGGCGCTCACCGGCGGGGACAAGCGGCTCCTGCTCGCGCTCGATGCAGACGATCGCCTGCTCGGCAGCGCGCAGCTGGCCTTGGAGCAGCGCAGCAATGGCCGGCACCGAGCCGAGGTGCAAAAATTGCTGGTCTGGCACAAGGCGCGTCGACGCGGCGTGGGCGCGGCCTTGATGGCGGAGATTGAGCACGAGGCGGCGGCGGCCGATCGCACCTTGTTGTTTCTCGACACCAGCGTTGGTCCCGGCGGGGCGGAGGCGTTTTACCGGCGCTTGGGCTACCAACCGGCCGGGGGCATTCCGGACTACGCGGCGGATCCCGACGGGCAACTGCGCGACAATGTGATCTTCTACAAACGGCTGCCGCCCCGCGCGACGGCGTCGTGAACCTGCAGGCCGAGCGTTTGCAGTGGAATTTGCGCTGCGGGCGCGTTTACTCGCGGGCGTGCAGGATGCCGGGCAGGAATTTTTTCAACTCACCGCCGACGAACCGGAGGACTCCGCGCCGGCGATCGTTTTCGTGCGCAGCGTGCAGGCGCGGCGCTATCGGTTGACGCTGCGGCGCGATGGCACGGCGGTGGCGACGATTCCCGCGCGCGGCAGTGAGCGCGAGGCGGTGCGGTTTGTGGAGGAGCATCGCGACTGGCTGGACCGTGCGCGCACCCGGCAGGCGACGCGGCCGCGCAGTCCCGGGGTGTGGACGATCGGCACGCAGGTACTCTGGCGCGGGGAGATGCAGGCGGTGCGCATCGCCGCAGAGGGCGCCCGGCCGCAGGTGAGTTTGGCGGCGGACGTATTCCGCGTGCCGTCATTCGGCGGCGATCTGCGGCCGACGCTGGAGGCGCGGTTTGTCCGGCTGGCCAAGATCGAATTGCCGGCCCGGGCGTGGGAGCTGGCCGCGGAAACCGGCGTGGATCTGAAGAGCGTGAGCGTGCGCAACCAACGGGCCAGGTGGGGTTCGTGCTCGGCGGCGGGATCGGTGTCGCTCAACTGGCGGCTGGTGCAAACGCCGGAGTCCGTGCGCGACTACATCATTTATCACGAGTTGATGCACCTGCGGGAAATGAATCACAGCGACCGTTT
>JAUXOH010000096.1 GCA_030682505.1 Candidatus Didemnitutus sp.
GGGTCCCCGCTGGAGAGGGCCTCGGCCGTGAGCCCAGCCGAACGGGTGGCGAAAGCGCGCCGGGGTGTGTCGGAGCCCGCCCACCGCTCTCCGCGCACAGTCCACTTCTCACCCCCTGCGCCTCTTCCGTCCGCGCGGCTCTGCAACTCTTAACTCCCGGGGCTCCGGCTCGGGGTATTTGTTCTCCTTTGTCGGGCCGGCGCTCGTCGCCGTGCCTTTCCCCGCCCGCAGCCGCTCCAACAACACCGCCGCCGGTTCATCCGCCGGATCCTGCGGCACGAGTTTGCCGGCGAAGGCGCGGGCGAGGAGCGACGGCGTCAGCCGGTCCACCTGCGCCTGCGCCTTGGCGTAGCGCGCCTCGATCTTGTCGGCCAGCGCGAACAAGGCCTCCACCCGGCGGACGATCTCCTGCTGCTCGGAGAGAGGCGGAAGAACGACGACAACGTCTCGAATGTTCTCCAGGTTCAATCCGGGTTTCCCTTGGCCGTATGCAGCAGCAAGGAGCTGCTTGCGACCGTGGCTTGGACAAACGAGCGCATGAAAAACAAACTTGCTCAGGCGAATGTCCTGCAGCCTAGCCAACGCGACATGTTGGCTGATGTAGGCATCTTTAATGGGCCTCTCCACCAGCGCCGACTTTGTGACGTTGGCACCGGTAATCGTGACCAGAAGATCGTGCTGCCGCACGCGCGTTCGAAAACCTTCGGCACCCTCTGGAGGTCGAACATACGCGATGTCGTCTAGGTTCAAATAGTCCGCGTTGATGTTCTGCGCCCTGATAAAGGTTGAACCCGACTCGGCGTAGTATTTAGCCCAGCCTCGCGAGCCGCTAGTCACTAGCGATGTAAGCCTCCCAAGGCTTGTCGCGCGCCAATTTGCAGGAACCTCTTCATCGGTTTCGATTGTATCACACGCATATGGCTCGGCATTCGTGTTTGCCTCCCGCCAACCGGCCGTGAGGCGGCCGGAGCAGGCGGCGGCAAGGACGGATTGGCGGAAGCGTTTGAGCAGGGTCGGAATCTTCTCCAGCCGCCGCTGGCAGGCCTCCACCTTGCCTAGCACCTGCTCCAGCTTCGCCACGATCCGCCGCTGCTCGGCAAGTGGGGCGAGTGGAACAGTTAAGTTCCAGAATACCTCGGGATCGACATGGGGAATGCCCGTTCCGCGAGTGTTCGAGTTAACATGTTCAAACTGACTCTGGAGCCAGCGATAAATATATAAGCGATCACCGGTCTTTGGCTGAAGCGCCATGATGGTTGAACCAATTGCGCCGTCGCGCCCAAGTCCGGCCCAGCCACTTCTAGCACCATCCCAAACAACCAATACGTCAGCGGTTGTCGCCACCCGTGAGCTAGCCACCTCAGCGTATTCTCGAAAAACCCCTCTTTCTATGGCATGAATATCGAGGTATGGAACGAAGCGCCGACTTGGCTCGGGCTGCGTAATGTTGGGCTTCTTGCCTTTTCGAGCAGAGACCAGCTCATCAAGAAGTATAGGCACCCATCCCAGCGGCATTTCGTCGCTCACTTCGCCCCGCCCTCCTCGCGCTCCACCAGTGCGATGATCTCCTTGAGTTCGTCCACGACGGCTTCGAGTTCGGTGACGGCTTCAGCGGCAAGGTCCTGCGGCTCCGGGAGGGAGTCGCTGTCTTCCAGTGTGTTGTCCTTGAGCCAGGTGACGTCGAGTTTGTAGCCGCGGGCCTTGATCTCGCTGAGGGTGAACTTCCGAAACCTGCCCGTCTCGCCGAGGTCAGCGCGGCGGCTGAGGCCGTTGGGGTCCTTGCCGTAGCATTTCTCGAACTCCGCGAAATGGGCGTCGGTCAGCGGACGGTCCTTCTTGGTGATGCCGGGCACGTTGGACCGGGCGTCGAAAATCCAAGTCGCCTCGGTGGGCCGGCCTTTCTGGAGGAAGACGACGTTGGCCTTCACACCCTGGCTGTAGGGCGTGAACGTGCCGCGCGGCAGCCGCAGCACGGTGTGCACGGCGCAGTCCTGCATGATGAGCCCGAAGACCTCGCCGGCCTTGCCCTCGAAGAGGCAGTTGTCGGGCAGCACGAGGGCGGCGCGGCCGCCGGGCTTGAGCACGGTGAGCACGTGCTGCACAAAGTTGAGCTGCTTGTTGCTCGTCTCGATCGTGAAATCCTCGCGATCAGGTGCTTGGTTGGCGCCCTTGGTGCCAAAGGGCGGGTTGGTGAGCACGCAGTCGTAGCGCTCGCCGCGGTCGGGCTCGTAGATGGTGTCGCCGAGGTGGATCTGCGGCTCCACGCCGTGGAGGAAGAGGTTCATCAGCGCCAGCCGGCGCGGGCGCGGCACGAGGTCCTGGCCAAAATAGGTTTTATTTTTGATGCGCCGGGCGTCGGCCCGCTCGAACACGCCTTTGGCCTCGGCGACGAGCCATTCGTAGGCGCAGACGAGGAAACCGCCGGTGCCGCAGGCGGGGTCGGCGATGCGGAAGTCGGGTTTGCCCCGCGGGTCGGGCTTCATCACCCGGCAGATGGACTGGATGAGCGGGCGGGGCGTGAAGTATTGGCCGGCGCCCTTCTTGCCCTCGCTGGCGGCCTTTTCGAGCAGGCCTTCAAAGGCGGCGCCCTTCACATCGACGTCCATGGCCGACCACTCCTCCTCGTCGATCATGCCGATGAGGCGCTTGAGATTAACCGGGTTGTTGAAGCGCGGGACCGACTGCGTGAAGATCGCGCCGAGGATGCCGGGCTGCTCGCGGAGCTTGCGGAGGATGTCGGCGTAGTGATCGGTGAGGGCGATGCCGGAAGGCTCGCAGAGGCTGGCCCAGGAGCAGTCGGCGGTGTCCTCGCGTCCGCGGGCGTCCTTGACCTTCACCTGGGAGAGGTCGATCCCGCGCTCCTCGGCCATTTTCAGGAACAGCAGGTAGGTGAGCTGCTCGATGTAATCGCCGTAGTCCACGCCGTCGTGACGGAGCGTATGGCAGAAACCCCAGAGTTTGTTGACGATGTCGGACATGGGAGGGGAAGTAGCGAGAAGCGGGGAGCGGGTAGCGAGGAGAAATTGACCGCCACCGTGCAGGCTCAGGCGGCGACTTCCTCGTTCACGCGGCCGATGATCGCCGGGAGCTGATTGCCGAAGAGCCGGCGGGCGCGGGCGGCGCCGCCGCGATTGGCGAAGAGCGGCTGGTTGTCGAAATCTTCCTCGTCGAGGGACAGGTTGGCGATCAGGTGCTCGCGGATCAGCTGCATCCAGTCACGCTGTTCGGGGGTGAGGGTCAGTTTCTTTTCGAGCCGCACAAAGGCGGCGGCCACCCGCTCCTCGGCGGAGAGCAGGGGTGATTCCTCGACAGCGGCATGCTTGACCAGCGAGATGACGTCGGCGGCGTCGCGGTGGCCGAGCTTCCGATGGGCCTTGCGCAGCTTCCCCTCGTCGAACTGGTGGCGCTGCATCTCGTCGCGCAACTGCTGGAGAGGAGCCGGTCCCCAGCCGGCCGGGGCGCGGAGGAGCACGCCCAGCGCCTGCACCCGGCTGGCGTTCTCGCGCACGAAGCGGCTAAAGGCGGTGAGGTAGTCCTCCGGTTTGTCGAAATTGCCGAAACGCTCGATCTCCTGTGAGGTAACCTGGTCTTCCACGCCGGGTGCGATGAGAAAGGTCCGCCGGGCGCGCGGGTAGTTTTCGAGCAGCTTCTGGAAATCGGGATCGCGCAGCAGGCGCATCGTGCCGCCGAAATCCTGTTCCAGCGCGGCGGGCAGGTCGCGGGCGAAGCGGGCCACGTCGCCCTCGGGCAGCCAGCGGGCAAACTCGACGCGCGCCTCGCCGCTCATAGCCTTGGCGATGCGATGCAGGCGCTTGACGAGCACGCCGGTCCAGTAGCCCCGGTCCACGTTGTCCCAGATGTTGGCGATGACCTGAGGCAGGGGCACCGGGGTGGAGCGCGGCTCCTCGATCTGGAAATTAGACGCGCCCCGGAAGTAGCGGATCAGCGTGCCGTCAAAGCAGTCGAACACGGTGAACTTCTCCTTGCCGATGGCGTCGCAGCGCCGGGTGCCGCGGCCGAGCATCTGCTCCCAGAGGATGCGCGACCGCACCGGCCGCAGAAAAACGATAAACTCCAGCGCCGGGATGTCCACGCCGGTGGAAAGCAGGTCCACGGTGACGACCACGCCGGGCTTGGGGCGGTTGCGAAACTCGCGGATGCGCTGGAGCGGCCGGTCCACCGAAGGGCTGCCGGTGATCTTTTGGACAAAATCGTCGCCGCGGTTGAAAAGCCGGCGCGCGAGGTGGACGAGCTGGTCGGCGTGGGAGGTGTGCGGCAGGTCGTTGGCGGCGAAAATGAGGGTCTTGGGGAAAACGCCGGTTTCCTTCTCCCGCTCCAACGCGTAGCGGGCGATCTCCTCGAGGATGCGCTGGTTGCTTTGCGGGGCGGTGACCGAGCGTTCGACGTCGGGAGCGGCGAAGGCACGCTCATCCTCGATGAGATCGAGCTGCTGGGCGCCGCTTTCGGTGTCCACGTTGGCCACGGCCTCGCCCTCGCGCAGGAAGACGCCGTTGAGCCGCACGTCGGAGCGGATCGCCACCGCATCCCAATCCACGAGGTAACCATCGCGGACGGCTTCCTCGATGCCGTAGCGGAATACGGGCTGGCCAAACAAGGCCACCGTGTGGGCGGCGGGCGTGGCGGTAAGCCCGATCTTGGTGGCGGAAAAATGATCCAGCGTTGCCCGCCAGATACCGAGTTCGTCGGCCGAGTAGCCCCGATGGCACTCGTCGGCGATGATGACATCGAAGACGTGGCGCGGGATCTCGAGCCGGTCGGCCTCGTCGTCGCGCTCGGCCTCGTCCCCGGTCTGGGCAAAGCCGCCCTGGGCGCCGAAGAGATAGCGAGCCATCCGCTGGATCGTGCAGACATAGACGAAGGTGTGCACCGGCGACGGTGCGGTCAGATACTCCTGCGGCAGGACCTTCGGATCGAAGGGTTCGTCCTCGCCGAAATCCTCGCGTTGAAAACGCTGGCTGTAGACCTCGTATTCCTGGGTGAACTTGAAGCCCGAGGGCGTGCCGAAGGCGTTGAACTCGCGCACGGCCTGGGCCGCCAGCGCCTTGCGGTCGACGAGAAAAAGGATGCGGCGGGCGAACTTGGTTTCGAGCAGGCGGTGGATCTGCGCGACCGTGAGGAACGTCTTGCCGGTGCCCGTGGCCATCGCGACGAGCATTTGCCGCTGGTTGACCGCCAAGCGCCCCTCAATGGCGCGGATGCAGCGGTCCTGGTAGTCGCGCAGCCTCGTGATCCGGCTCGGCGGCGTGGCTTGAAGCCGGGCAATGGCGGAGGCCGGCTCCTGCGCAAAGCGCGCCGCCAACTCGGCCGGACTCGGCAGGTGCGGGACCTGCGAAGAGAGCGCGTCCGGCGCGCGTTCGTCCACGTGCCAAACGACCTCGCCGTTCGTCGCGTAGAGAAACGGCACCTTGAAGCCACGCCAGTCTCCTGCGGCTGGGGCTGCGCCACGCGAATAGCGGCGGGCCTGCTCAAGGACGTTCTGCGGAGCCGTCGCCACTTTCTTTGCCTCGATGATGCCCAGCCACTGGCCGTCCACAAACAACGCATAATCCGCGGGCCCACTGACCGTGGGAAACTCTGTTACCGCATGCGCCGTCAGCGAGGAAAGATCCAGGTCTTCGCGATAGGACACGATTGTCCAAGGTGGTCGGGCTTCGGTCAGCCGGCGATCAATGCGGGTCTTGCGGGTCAGCCACTCGGATTCGGACATCGTAATTCAGGAGACACCGCGGCGGGCCCGGCCCCAGTATCAAGCGAGCTCACTGTTCTCGAACCGAACCACAGCGGCAATTTGAAAATGAGCTCGTTCCTGATTCCCGCAGTGCGCCCCGGTCCACTTGTAATCTATTAAGTTACAAACCGCCGGGTCAGGTCTTTTTCCCGAAGGCCGGATCGATCTTGATCAGCGCGGCGGCGGCGAAGGAGGGAATCGTGGCCGCGCAGACCCAGAGGAAGAAATTCGGATAGCCCAGTTGGTCCTGAATCCACCCCGCCGGCATGCCGGGCAGCATCATGCCGAGCGCCATGAAGCCGGTGCAGAGCGCGTAGTGGGCCGTCCGGTGTTCACCGTCGGCCACCATGATCATGTAGAGCAGGTAGGCCGTGAAACCGAATCCGTATCCGAACTGCTCGACCGCCAGGCCGCCGCCGATCAACCACAGGTTAGTCGGTTGGGTCAGGGCGAGGAAGACGAAGACCAGATTCGGCAGGTTCATGATGCAGATCATCGGCCAGAGCATGCGCTTGAGCCCGACCCGGGAGATGACCCAACCGCCCAACAGTCCGCCGAGCGTGAGCGCGATGACTCCGACCGTGCCGTACGCAAAGCCGACTTGCTGGGTGGTCAGCCCCAGTCCGCCGACCTCCCGGCCATCGAGGAGAAAAGGGATCACCAGCTTCAACAACTGGGCTTCCGCGAAACGGTAGAGGAGCAAAAAGGTGATGATGATCGCGATGCCGGGCTTGCGGAAGAATGCGGCGAACACCGCGAGGAAATCCACCACCAGATTTTGCCTGCGACCGGTCGAGTGATCCACGGCCGGCTTGGGCAGCATGAAGAAGTGATAAATCCCGACCACCACGAAGACCGCTGCGAGCAGGATAAACACGAGCGTCCAGGCGTAGGCGACGTCGCCGGATGATTTTTCCAGCGAGCCGGCCAGGGAGACCAGTCCGCCCTGAACACCGATCATCGCGAGGCGGTAGAACGTGCTGCGCACGCCGACAAAGGCCGCCTGCTGGTGCGCAGGTTGCGCCAGCATGTAGAACCCGTCTGCGGCGATGTCGTGCGTGGCCGAGCTGAAGGCCAGCAACCAGAACATCGCCAGCGTGGCGCGGAAGAAATTGGGCGCCGGCACCGTCAGCGCGACCAGCGCAAAGGCAAGGCCGATCAGGAACTGCAGCGACACAATCCAGAAGCGTTTCGTACGGAACATCTCCACCAGCGGAGACCAGAGGGGCTTGATGATCCACGGCAGGTAGAGCCAACTCGTGTAGAGCGCGATCTCGGTGTTCGAGATCTTCAGGTTCTTGTACATGACGACCGACAGCGTCATCACGACGACGTAGGGAATGCCCTCACTGAAGTAGAGCGACGGAATCCAACTCCACGGATTGCGGCTGCGAGCAGGGGAAGGATCCATGGTTCAGCGGCGCGCCGGGGTGTGGATGGGAAGGGTGACGAGAGGGCTTTCCTGACCAAGTCGATCGACGACACTCACGACCAGGGTTTCGACGGGACCGGCCTTGGCATCCCCGGCGAGATCGATGTGCGGATCGTGTGCGGGTTGCACCGAGAATTCCCAGGCCGAACCGCGGCGGCGCCAGACGGCAAAGAGGACGGCTTGGGTTCCGGCCGCGGGGCGGACCAGCACGTGGGTGGGACCGGTGATTTCAAGGGCCGGTGCCAAAGGCGTGCCCGTCGCCAGCCAGGGAGTGGCCGGCACCAGCGCGGGTTGCAGGTAGACCTGTGCCTGCAACCGGTCGCTGAGACCGCGACGATTCTGCAGCAGGGCCGCCATGCTGAAGAGCGCGTGGCCACTGGCCGCCGGGTGCGCGCGGAGCAGTTCGATCTGCTGACTGATTTCTTCCGGCGTCCACGATTTTGCCGTGTCGTTGATCGCACTGGCAAAGAGACCGGGCCAAAGGTGCCGCTGGGCGGTGTTTTGTTTGGCCCAA
>JAUXOH010000098.1 GCA_030682505.1 Candidatus Didemnitutus sp.
CGCCCGTGATCCACGCCGCGTAGGCGAGCCCGATGCTCCCCGTGTGCGCCGCGACCACGCCGGGCGATTGCAAAATCCCGACGCCAATTGTGAACGTCACCAGCAGCAGCGCGGCATTCCACGTGCCGAGATGCCGGGGCAACCGACTCGGGTCGGCCGCGGGACCACCGGGGGCAACCGGAGGCTCGTTCATGCGCTGGGGGTGGCGGTCGACAGACCGGGGGCGGGCATGCGACCAAGTCAGCCGAGGTCGCGACGCGACGCAAGCCCGCGCCTCGCGGCCCGGCGCGGAGTTGCATTGCCGGCGCGCATCGCTTTCCATCGCCGATCGTGGCGGCTTCTCCTCCAGCATCCCTGACCGGCGTCCTCGAGCGCATCATCTTCTTCAACGAGGAGAACCACTACACGATCGCGGAGCTGCGGCCCGAGGGAGCGAAGAGTGCCGGGGCCCGCGTCACGATTGTCGGCGACATGCCGGGCGTGCAATGCGGCGAAACCCTGCGACTCGAAGGAGAATGGACGCGGCACGCCGAGCACGGCGCGCAGTTCAAGGTCAGCTTCTGCCAGAGCGAGCTGCCCTCCTCCGTCTACGGCATCCGCAAATACCTCGGCAGCGGCCTCGTGCCGGGCATCGGCAAGGTTTACGCCAACAAGATTGTCGATGCGTTCGAGACCGACACCTTCCGCGTCCTGAGCGAGGAATCCGGCCGGCTGCGCAAGGTCCCCGGCATTGGCAAGGTCCGCGCCGCGGCGATCAAGTCCGCGTGGGAGGAACAGAAGACCCTGCGCGAGGTGCACATTTACCTGCAAACCTACGGCGTCACCACGTCGCAATGCGTGCGGATCGTGAACAAGTTCGGTCCGCCGGCGAAGGAGATCATCACGAACGAACCCTACCGCATCGCGCGCGAGATCGACGGCATCGGTTTCAAGACCGCCGACCAGATCGCCCGCAACCTCGGCTACGCCAACGATGCCGCTCCCCGCCTCGACGCCGGCCTCATCTACGCCCTCGAGACCCTGCAGGAAGAGGGCCACACCGCCTACCCGCGCGACGAGTTGGTCACCTACACGGCCACCCTGCTGGAAACGTCGGCCGAGCGGGTGGAGTCGCGCATCGACGCGCTGGTGGCGGCTGTCGCGATCATCAGCCAGGGCGAGGGCAAAGGCGCGTTCCTCCAACTCCCGATCAATGCACGCGCCGAACAGCGCATCGCCGGGGTCGTGCGCCGGCTGGATTCCGTGCCGACCGGTCTGCCGCCGATCAAGATCGATGCCGCCATCACGTGGGCGCAGGAACGGGCCGGCATCGCTTTTCACCCGCTGCAGCAGTCCTCCCTCAAAAATGCGCTGACGCACAAATTCAGCATCCTCACCGGCGGTCCGGGAACGGGCAAAGCCCAACCCCTGCACGCGTTGGTCCTCACCCCCGCTGGTTTCCGCGCCATCGGCGAGCTCCGGCCCGGCGACAAAATCGTTACACCTGAAGGTAAGACCGCTGCGGTGCGCAGCATCCATCCGCAGGGAATCAAGCCGGTCTATCGTGTTCATTTCAGCGATGGACGCTCCTGCGAATGTTGCAGCGATCACCTCTGGAAAGTCTGGACGCGCACCTCCGTCTGGAGCCCGACGAAACGGAAAAAAATCCGCTCGCGCGGCTGGCGAGTCGTGCCGTTGAGCTACGTGCAACAGCGGTTGCTCGAACACCGCACTGAAAGCGAACGCATGGGAGTGCCCTTGCTCACTCCTTGCGCGTCGCTGCCCGACATCGCTTTGCCCTGCGATCCCTACGTGCTCGGTGCATTGATTGGTGATGGCAACCTCGGGAGCGCCGTGTTGCTGACCACCACCGACGCACCCTTGCGTGAACGCATTGCGGCGTTGGTCGCGCCCTTGGGCGTGCGCCTGAAACCGGTGACCCTGCGCGGCGAGGAAACCATCACCTGCCGTCTCATCGCCCGCGGCAAAGGCCGGCCCAATCCCTTGCGCGACGCCATCACCCAGCTAGGCCTCACGGTCAACTCCGAGGCGAAGTTCATTCCCGAACTCTTTTTCAATGGCTCCGCCGCTCAGCGTCTGGAATTGCTCCGCGGTCTGCTCGATACCGACGGCACCGTCGACAAGCTCGGGGTTGTTTCATTTACCTCCTGCTCGTTCCGCCTCGCGAAAGACTGCCAACGGCTTGCTTGGTCGCTGGGCTGTATTGCGACACTGGGGGCACCGAAGAAGACCACCTTCACCTATCGCGGAGTGAAAAAGGCCGGGCGCGATGCTTACACCATTTTTATTCAGCATCCCGATCCAGCGACCCTTTTTTTCCTCCCCCGCAAAAAGCAACGAGTGCATCGCCTTCACCCACGCAAACGTTTCGGTCATCGCGTTCGCATCACTTCGATCCAGCCTCTTGCCGAGCAGGAATGCGTCTGCCTCTCCGTTGATTCAGCCTCAGGCCTCTACCTCACCAACGATTACGTGGTGACGCACAACACCACCATTCTCCGCGCGCTCGTTGAAATCCTCAAAGCCAAAAAAGCGCGCGTCACCCTCGCTGCCCCGACTGGTCGCGCCGCGCAACGGCTCGCGAGCACCACGGGCGGCTTCGCCTCGACGATTCACCGCCTGCTCAAGTTCGAAAACGGCTCCTTCACCGTCAACGAATCGCGACCGCTCGCGACCGACTTCCTGATCGTGGACGAGGCCTCGATGCTCGACGTGCGCCTCGCCGCCGCGCTCCTCCAGGCCGTGCCCAACCGCGCCCATCTGCTCCTCGTCGGCGACATCGACCAGCTGCCGAGCGTCGGCGCCGGCAATGTGTTGAAGGACCTGATCGCCACCGAGCAGATTCCGGTTACGCGCCTGTCGTTCGTCTACCGCCAGCAGAAGGAGAGTCTCATCGTCACCACTGCGCACGCGATCAACGAAGGCATCACCTCGCCACCGCCGGTTGTGCCGGAAGTCGCGAAGGCACAGGCGTGGAGCGATCTTAATTTCATCGCCGCGCACAGCGCCGAGGACTGCCTCGCCAAGATCATCGAGCTGTGCACGCAATTCATTCCCGCGCATTTCAAGTGGTTCGATCCGGTCGCCGACGTGCAGGTGCTGGCCCCCATGCACAAGGGCGTGGCCGGCGTCTCCAATCTCAACGCCCAACTGCAAGCCGCCCTCAACCCACACCCCAAGGGCCTGCGCGCCATCAGCGGCGAATATCGGCCGGGCGACAAACTCATCCAGCTGCGCAACAACTACGACAAAAACCTCTTCAACGGTGACATCGGCACCATCGTCAGCGTCGACCTGACCAAGGGGACACTCATCGCCGATTTCGACGGCGACCAGCATCTCTTCGAGCGCGGCGAATTCAGCGAGGTCGCCCTCGCCTACGCCATCAGCATCCACAAATGCGTCGCCGCTGACACTTGGATTCTCACCTCGCGCGGCTGGCGGCAGATCGCCGACCTCTGGCCCGCCACAGGAACGGGCATACGCGTGCGCTCCCTGAAAATACGGCTGGCCGGGCCAGCGAAGCTCGTCCGCACCGATCAGATTTATCGAGGAGAGACGGAGCAGGCGCTCCGCGTCACCACCCGACACGGCTACACGTTGACCGGGTCGCGCCGCCATCCCGTGCAGGTGCTCGACCCCGTCACAGGAAAGTTGATCTGGAAAAAACTGCCGGAGTTAAGATCCGGCGACTACCTCCCGATCCGTCGGGAAATGATGCATTTCTCCGCTCGCGAATGCCCCGTTCGCTATCGGCCAACCTTCCATCCCCGACGCCGGATCCTTTCCCTGCCAAAGTCGGTCAACGCCGATCTGGGCCTCCTGCTCGGCTACCTCGTTGGAGACGGCTCCTACGACGAGCGCAAGGACGGTGATGTGCGCCTGACCAACGCCGACCGTTCGTTGATTCGGAGCTATGCCCGCATCCTGCGCGAGCAATTCGGACTGCGCCCCACCCTGTCACGTTCCACCGCCCGCAAGACGGCCCCGACCTGGTATGTGATCAGCAAGACGTTCCGCGAATGGCTGTCCGCCGCCGGACTCGACTACGCCACCGCCCGCATCAAGAAAGTGCCGGACTCGGTCCTGCAATCAACCCGCGCCGTGCAGGCCGCCTTTTTGCGCGGCCTCTTCGACACCGACGGCTCCGCCAGCGGCAATGGCACCCGCGTCGTACTCGCCACGACATCTTCGCTGCTCGCCGATCAGGTTCGGATGATGCTGCTGAATTTCGGCATCATCACCGCACGCCTGCACATCAAGACCAGCGACTCCTGGCGCGTTGAAATGTATGGCGCCAACCTCCGGCTCTTCGAACAGCACATCGGTTTCGGCTTGCTGGCCAAGGCGCGGCAATTGCGCCGGATGGCCGGACGTGCTGACGGTTGGAACGAAAAGACCAATGTAGACATCGTCCCCGGCGCAGCCCGCCGGTGGCGCGAACTGCGTGACGCCCTCAAGGCACGACTCGGCCCCACCAAGGGCCGGGCGGGGCAAGGCCTGTTCGCCAAGTCCTTCCGGCCTGAGGGAATCATGCTGAGCCGCCTGGCCATCCCCTCCTGTCAGACCAACTACCGGCACCTCAATGAGCTGCTGTCCGCGATCGGGAATCGCTGGCCGTGGGCGAAGCAAATCCCCGCCTATCAAACCCTCGATGCATTGCGCTGCTTCCGATATTTTTTTGATCCGATCAGGGCGATCCAAGTCACTGAGGCCGCCATGTTCGACCTGCACGTGCCCGGCACCCACGCCTTCATAACCAACGGCCTCATCAGCCACAATTCGCAGGGCAGCGAATACCCCGTCGTGATCATCCCGTTGTTGAAGGGACATTTCATGATGCTGCAGCGCAATCTCGTCTACACCGCCATCACGCGCGGGAAGAAAAAAGTCTTCATCGTCGGCGATCCCGCTGCTTATGGGATGGCGGTGCGCAACGCCGAGTCCAAACTCCGCTGCACCCACCTGCGCGAAAAAATCCTCTCCCCCGCCCCATGAAAAAACTGCTCCCCCTCGCCCTCGTGTTCGCCGGCCTCGCCCTTTCCACAGCCACCTCCGCCCGCGCCGGCGACCTCTGGCTCGACCTCATCGAAGGGGAGGAAACCAACGAGGCCGCCGTCCTTACCGATCTCGTCACCGCCGGCGTCATCTACGTCGGCGAAGCCCACACCATCGACCGCCACCACGCGATCCAACTGCACTTGTTCCAAGCCCTCGCCGCCCGCGGTGTCTCACTCGCGCTCTGCCTCGAACAACTCGAAGCCCGCGACCAACCGGCCCTCGATCGCTTCAATCGCGGCGAGTTGTCCTTCGACGAGTTCGCCGCCGAAATCACGTGGGCGAAAAAATGGAAGAACTTCGCCGACTACCGCGCCCTCTGTGAATTCGCACAGCAGAACGGCATCCCCGTCCGCGCGCTCAACGCCCCCTCCGCGACGATCCGCGCGGTCAGCCGCGGCGGCGGTCTGGCCAATTTGCCCGCCGATCAACGGGCGTTGCTCGCCGATGAGATTGTCACCGACGACCCCGTCTACGAACGCCTGATGAACCTCACCCTCGCCGTGCACATGGCGATGGATCCCGCCAAGCTCCGCCCGGTTTTCGAGGCGCAGGTTGCCCGCGACGAAACCATGGCGGCCCACATCATCGCCGCCCGACACACCGATGCCGCCAACGGACTGCGCACCGCCTTCGTCATCGTCGGCGCCGGTCACGTGCGGCACGGCCTCGGCACGGCGGACCGCGTGCGCCGCCGCGAACCCGGCATCGCCGAACGCATCATCCTCATGACCGAGAGCGGACAACTCGTGCTGACCGAGTCCGACAAAGCCGCCTCGCGCGAGATTTCCATCTCCCACGCCGACCTCCGCGCCATCGGCCGTCCGCCCGGCGATTACCTGCTCGTCCTGCCCCTCTCGCGCGCCGAAAAACCCGCCGCGAAGTAGCTCCGGCCGCGACGCCGCGCGCGAGCGCTCACGCCTCCACCCCAGTCCGTTTGTAACTTAATGGATTACAAACTGTCCGGGTGTGCCGGACCCTCGAGCCACGTGCCGACGTCGTGCACGCGGTGGAAATCGGGCGACCACTCGGGAATCGGCGCGAGGTCCCAGCGCCACGTCTGCGCGGGTTTCGGCAGACCAAAGCGTTCGTGCAGGGTGTCGCGTTTCAACACGCGTCCGTCGGGGG
>JAUXOH010000100.1 GCA_030682505.1 Candidatus Didemnitutus sp.
CGACATCGCCTGCTATCTGAAGCACGGTGGCTACGAGGTGATGAAGCGGGCCTTCGCCCGTCCGCCTGCCGACCTGATTGATGAGGTCAAGAAATCGAGCGTGCGGGGTCGTGGGGGTGCGGGTTTTCCGTGCGGGGTGAAGTGGACGCTGGTGGACCGCAAGAGCGGCAAACCCATTTACCTCGTCGTGAATGCCGATGAGTCCGAGCCCGGCACGTTCAAGGACCGCTACATCATCCACCAGGACCCGCACCAATTGCTCGAGGGCGTCATGGTCTCCTGCTGGGCGAACAACGTGAAGCAGGCCTACATCTACATTCGCGGCGAGTTTCCCCAAGGAGCGCGTATTCTGGAGCAGGCCATCCAGGAAGCCCGCGAACACAATTTTGTCGGAAAAAACATCCTCGGGACGGACTACAGCTGCGACATTTTCGTGCACCGCGGCGCCGGCGCCTACATCTGCGGCGAGGAAACCGGGCTGATCGAGTCGCTCGAGGGCAAACGGGCCTACCCGCGCATCAAGCCCCCGTATTTTCCCGCGGTGCTCGGCCTCTACCAGTGCCCGACGATCGTCAACAACGTCGAGACACTCTGCCACGTGAAGCACATTGTGGACATGGGCGGCGAGGAATACGCCAAGATCGGCACGCCGAACAACACCGGCACACGCATCTTCTGTGTCTCGGGCCACGTGCAACGTCCCGGTTATTACGAATACGAGACCGGCAAGATCACCTTGGGTCAGTTGCTCAACGATGTTTGCGGCGGCCCGCTGCCCGGCCGCAAGTTCAAGGCCGTCATCCCCGGTGGTTCCTCCGCGAAGGTGCTGCGGTTCGACGAGCGCTTCAAGATCAAGCAAAAGGACGGCACCGTGGTGGACATGGCGATCGAGGATTTGCCGATGGATTTCGATACCCTCGCTGCTGCCGGCACGATGGGCGGCTCCGGTGGCGTCATCGTGATGGATGACACCGTCAACATGGTCGAGGCACTGGGCAACCTGAACTCCTTCTACGCCCACGAAAGCTGCGGCCAGTGCACGCCGTGCCGCGAAGGCTCGTTGTGGATGAAGAAAATCACCGCCCGCATGGTCGACGGCCAGTCGCGTCCGAATGACGGTGAACTCCTCAAGAATGTCGCCGACCAGATCGCCGGCCGCACCATCTGCGCCATGGGTGAGGCCTGCTCGTGGCCGACCCAGAGCTTCGTCGCCAAGTTCGGCGAGGAATTCAAAACCTACTCAAAAACCCCGAAGCCGGCTGATGCCGTTACCCTCGTCTAGATGGAAACGATCGTCTCAGGAGTCAGGAGTCAGGAGTCAGGAGCCCGCAGCGGCTCCCGCGCTCCCGCCCGGACCTTTGAGGATTTGTTGGTGTGGCAAAAAGCGCACGCTTGGGTGCTGGCGGTTTATCGCTTTACCGATTCCTTTCCGGCGAAGGAGAGCTACAGCCTGACGTCGCAGTTTCGACGGGCCTCCATCTCGATTCCCGCCAATATCGCCGAAGGTTTTAAGAAGAGCGGCGTCGCGGACAAGAAGCGCTTCATGAATATTGCCCAGGGGTCGCTGGAGGAGTGTCGTTATTATCTCATTCTGGCCCGGGATCTCGGCTACGGTGACTCGGCGAACCTCTTGAATCAACTTGAGGAAGTGAGCCGAATGCTCACCGCCTACGCCAAGGCAATTGAAATTTCTGGCTCCTGAATCCTATTCTCCTGACTCCTTTCAGAATGTCTTCCGCTCCGAAACCCGCCGACCTCGTCACCGTCAACATTGACGGTCAGGACCTCGTCGTGCCGAAGGGCACGAATGTCATCGAGGCCGCCCAGCAGCTGGGGATTGAGATTCCGCACTACTGCTACCACCCGAAGCTGACCGTGGCGGGCAATTGCCGCATGTGCCTGATCGAAATGGGCCTCCCGGCGCTGGATCCCGGGACGCGCCAACCGCTCGTCGATGTGCTCACGGGCAAGCCGAAGGTGAATTGGATGCCGCGCGCCCAGATCGGCTGCGCGACCAACGCCATGCAGGGCCTCCACATCCGCACCAATTCCCCGCTGGTGAAGGAATGCCGTGAAAGCGTGACGGAATTTCTCCTCATCAATCACCCGCTCGACTGTCCGATTTGCGATCAGGCCGGCGAGTGCAAGCTGCAGGAGCATTCCACGGCCTACGGCCGCGGCTATTCGCGCTTTGTGGAGAACAAGAATGTGAAGCCGAAGCGCACCCAGCTCGGACCGCGGGTGACGCTCGACGACGAACGCTGCATTCTCTGCTCCCGCTGCATCCGCTTCTCCAAGGAGATCGCGAAGGACGACGTGCTCGGCTTCGTCGACCGGGGGAGTTACAGCACGCTCACCTGCTACCCGGGCAAGAAGCTGGAGAACAATTACTCCCTTTGCACCGTCGATATTTGTCCCGTGGGAGCGCTCACCTCGACCGACTTCCGCTTCAAGATGCGCGTCTGGTTCCTCAAGCAGACGCCGAGCATCGACACCGAATCCTCGACCGGCGCCAACACCGAGGTGTGGAGTCGCGAGGGCGCCATTTATCGGATCACTCCCCGGCGCAATGATGCGGTCAACGATACCTGGATGACCGATTCCGCCCGTCTGCTCTACAAGCAGGTGCGGTCCGAGGATCGTCTCCTTGCCCCGACCCTCAGCGGCACCCCGGTCTCCAACGAGATGGCGATCAAGGCCGCCGCCGATCTGCTCGGTTCCGGTTCGGTCGCGGTCGTCGGTTCCGGTCGCAGCTCGGTGGAGGAACAGTTCCTGACCAAGAAACTCGCTGGCGCGCTCAAGGTTGCCGCCTCGCTCGTCAGCCGGGTGGCGCCGGGCGATGGCATATTGCTTTCCGCGGATCGCAATCCGAACGTTCGCGGTGCCCTTGTCACCGGGCTGATCTCCGGGTTGCCCGCGCCCAAAATCACGGCGCTCGCGGCGGACATCGACGCCGGCAAGGTGAAGACTGTGCTCGCAATCAACGAGGATCTCGCCGCTGCCGGCCTCAGTGCGGCCCAGCTGGCCAAGGTCTCCGTCGTCTACCTCGGCACGCACCGGAATGCGACGAGCACGGCCGCCAAGGTTGTCATTCCGACTCTCACCGTCTTCGAAAAGTCCGGCTCCTTCGTGAACCAGCAGTTCCGCCTGCAGAAATTTGCCAAGGCCGTTCCCGGCCCGCAGGAGGTCGCCGACGATCTCGTGACGTTGACCAAACTCCTTTCCTCTGTCGGCGGGGCAGCGGTTTCATCTGAACTCCCCGGCCTGTGGACGACCATCGCCGCCGAGATGAAGACGCTGACCGGCCGCTCGCACGCGAACATTCCCGCCGTCGGGGTCGAATTGGAGAGCGCGGCGTGGGCCGGACTGCCTTTCGTCGAGGGCGCGACCCTTCACTACCAACCCGCTGCGGTTCCCGCGGCCGCCAACGCCTGATGAGCCATGGTTGAATTCTGGACCAATCTTCATCCGGCCGTGCAGCTCTTCCTCAAGGGTCTGGCGGTGGTGCTCGTGGTTTTCCCGATCGGGGGCGCCTGCTCGCTGGCCGAACGGAAGGTTTCGGCCTGGATCCATGGGCGTCCGGGCCCGAATCGCGCGCTGCCGCCGCTGCTCGGGGTCTCGCTCATTCCGTTGCCGCTCGTGCTGACCCTCGTGGGCTTCATCGGACGCCTGCCGATCATTGGCCGCCTCATGCAGCGGCTCGGCCTCTTCCACTTGATGGCGGACGGCCTGAAGATGCTCTTCAAGGAGGACGCGCTGCCCGGGCACGTGAACAAGGTTTACTTCGTGCTGGCGCCGATTCTGGCGATGGTTCCCGCGCTGACCACCGTCACGGCCGTGCCTTTCGGCGCCTACCTGAACGAGGCCGGCCAAATGGTTCCGCTCGTGCTGGCCAATCTCGATGTCGGCATTCTCGCCGTGTTCGCGATTTCCTCGCTCGGGGTCTACTCGGTGATTCTCGCCGGCTGGGCTTCAAATTCCAAATATCCGTTTCTCGGCAGCGTGCGGGCCTCGGCGCAGCTGATCTCCTACGAGCTCTCGATGACACTCTCCGTGTTGCCGGTGTTTCTCTGGACCAATGCCCCCGGTGGCCGCGGTTCCCTGAGTCTCTTCGAGGTCGTGCAATACCAGAGCGGCACCGGTCTGTGGAGCGGCGCTTGGTTTGCCTTCCTGATGCCGGTCTCGGCGATTGTCTTTCTCATTGCGCTGTTCGCGGAGACGAACCGCCAGCCGTTCGACATGCCGGAGTCGGAAGCCGATCTCGTCGGTGGCTTCCATACCGAATACGGGGCGTTCAAGTGGGGCCTCTTCTTCGTCGCGGAATACGCGCACATGACCATCGGTTCCGGTGTGTTCGTGCTGCTCTTTCTGGGCGGCTGGAATCCCTTGCCGTGGCTGCCGTTGCAGACGGTGCTCGAGTGGTTTGGCGTGGCGGGCAATCCGTTCATTTTCGGCCTCGCCTCGATTGTCGTTTTCCTGACGAAGGTGTTGTTTTTCATCTTCGTGTTCATGTGGGTGCGCTGGACCATTCCGCGTTTCCGCTACGATCAGGTGATGCGGATCGGCTGGCAGAAACTGCTGCCGCTTTCCATCGGCAACCTGATCGTGTACGCTGCGGCCATCGCCATCATTGATCTCAATCTCGGCTGGCTCGCCATGGCGGGTCTCGGCCTCGGCACGGTGGTGACGCTCGCGCTCATCCTGAAGTTCCCCCAACAGAAATTTAGCCTCTGAGCGCCATGCCCTACGTCGTCGACCGCAAACCGCTTACGCTCCTGGAGCGCCTCTACATCCCGCAAGTCCTCGCGGGCATGCGGATCACGTTGAAGCATTTCTTTGCGAAGAACATCACGATGGAGTATCCGGAGCAGCGGCCCGCGATTCCGCCGGGCTACCGCGGGGTGCCGACTTTGGTGAAGGACCCGAACGGTCGGGAGAAATGTGTTTCCTGCCAGCTGTGCGAATTTGTCTGCCCGCCCAAGGCCATCCGCATCACCCCCGGTGAGATCCCGCTGGATGCACCGACTGCGCACGTGGAGAAGGCGCCGAAGGAGTTCGAGATCGACATGCTGCGCTGCATCTATTGCGGCCTGTGCCAGGAGGTCTGCCCGGAGGAGGCGATCTGGCTGCAGAACGATTATTCGCTCTCGGGTTACACCCGCGCGGAGCTGGTGAACAACAAGGCAAAACTCTACGAACTCGGCGGCACGCTGCCCGACCTGCATTTGAAGTGGGACAAGAAACAAGCCGCCGAAAAAGCGGGCAAAGCCCATCACTGAGCCATGGCCAACGTCCTTTTCTACACCTTTGCCCTTCTCGCGCTCGTCAGCGCGCTGCTGGTGGTCGTGAACAAGAACCCGATCAACGGCGCGATGTTTCTGCTGCTGTCGCTCGTCGGCCTGGCCGGCCTGTTCGTGATGCTCGATGCCGCCCTCCTGGCCTTCGTGCTGATTCTGGTCTACGCGGGCGCAGTCGTGGCGCTCTTCCTTTTCATCATCATGTTGCTGGATACGACGCCGGGCGGCTTCAAGCCGTTCCGAAAACTGACGATGGCGGCCGCGACGATCGGCGGCTTGTTGCTCGTTCTCGGAGCGTACACGGTCACGATCAATGTGCCGCCGATCGCCGCGCCGCTGCACGCCGCACCGAGCATGAAGAATTACGCGGAAATGCTCTTCACCACCTACCTGCTGCCGGTGCAGCTGGTGGGTTTTCTGCTCCTGATCGCCATGCTTGGCGTCATCGTGCTGAGCAAGAAGTTCGCCCCCGTGGAGGATGAGAAATGAACCCGCTCAGTCTCGAAACTTACATCGCAGTCAGCGCCCTCCTCTTCGTCATCGGTTTTGTCGGGGTGCTGCTGCGCAAGAACACCCTTGTGATCTACATGTGCCTCGAGCTCATGCTGCTCGCCTCGACCCTCGCGCTGGTCGCGTTCTCGCGGTTCCAAGGCACGCTCGACGGCTCGGTCTTCGTTTTCTTCATCCTGACGATCGCAGCCGCGGAGGTCGCGGTCGGTCTCGCCATCATCGTCGCCCTCTTCCGCCGCCGTCACACGGTGCAGGTCGAGGAATTGAACGCGCTCAAGAACTGACATGGATCCCGTCACTTCCGCTCTCGTCATTTTGCTCGCGCCGCTCGCCTCGGCGACGGTGATCGCGCTGTTCCTGCGCCGCCAGGGCGCGCTGGCCGCCTGGGTTTCCGTCGGCACGGCCGCCGTGATCTGCGCGCTCGCCCTGCAGCTGGTTTTCAACGGCACCGACGTGAGTGCTTCCGCCGTGTGGCTGAGTTTCGGCAGTTTCTCGATTTCGCTCGGGTTCAAGATCGATGCGCTCGCCCGCCTGATGTTGTTCGTCGTCGGCTTCGTGGGCTTTTTGATCCACGTCTTTTCTCTCGGCTACATGCACGATGACGGCGCGCGCGCGCGGTTCTTCGGCGGCCTGTCGGTGTTCATGTTCTCGATGCTCGGGATCGTGGTGGCCGATTCGCTGTTCATGATTTTCATCTTCTGGGAGCTGGTCGGATTCAGCTCGTGGTTGCTGATCAACCACTATCACGAGAAGCAGTCGGCGGCCGACGCCTCGAAGAAGGCCTTTATCGTCAATCGCGTGGGCGACTTCGGTTTCCTGCTCGGCATCGTGTGGACCTACTGGATGTTCGGCACCACGAACCTGAGTGAGCTCGCGGCCGCCGCCCCGGCGCATGCCGGGATGATCTCGGCCGGTCTGCCCCTCCTGTTGTTCTGCGGTGCGATGGGCAAGTCGGCGCAGATGCCGCTGCACGTGTGGTTGCCGGATGCGATGGAGGGTCCGACCCCCGTCTCCGCCCTCATCCATGCCGCCACCATGGTGGCCGCTGGTATCTACATGCTGTGCCGGATCGATTTTCTGATGGTGCCCGAGGCGCTCAACGTGATCGCGTGGATCGGCACCGTCACGGCCGTCTACGCCGCGCTTTGTGCGGTCACTCAGCGCGACATCAAGAAGGTCCTCGCTTACTCCACGCTCTCGCAACTCGGCTACATGGTCGCCGCCTTTGGCCTGGGCGCCCTGCAGACGGAGAACGGCCTGATCGCCGCCGGAGTGGGTGCGGCGATGTTCCACCTGACGACCCACGCCTTCTTCAAGGCGCTGCTCTTCCTCGGTTCCGGCTCGGTCATCATGGGCTGCCATCACGAACAGGACATTTTCCAGATGGGTGGCCTGAAGGGGAAGATGCCGGTCACGTTCCTCACCTTCACGTTCGGCGTGGCGGCGATCATTGGTTTCCCGTTCCTCGCCGGTTTCTTCTCCAAGGACGCGATTCTCTATCTCGCGATGAGCAACAGCACGCCGATCTTCGCGATCCTGACTTTCACCGCGATCCTCACTTCCTTCTACATGGTCCGCATGTGGAAAATCGTTTTCTTCGGCGAAGCCCGCTCTGAGTCCGCCCGCCATGCCCACGAAAGCGGTCTCTCGATCACGCTTCCGCTGGTGCTGCTGGCCGGCCTGTCGATCACCGGCGGCTATCAAGCCGTTTACGGCCAGCTGGCGGGCGTGATGGCTGATCTCATCCCGGTCGCCCACGGTTCGGCCCATACGACCATTCTGGTGGTCTCAATCGCCGTCATGCTGCTTGGCTCGGGCGCGGCGTGGTTCTTTTATCCCTCCGCGGGCGAAGACGCCCTCGAGGCGAAGGCGGGCGGTGCGTTCCGCGGCCTGACCGCCCTGAAGGAATCGTTCGACACGATCTACAATTACTATGTCGGCAAGGTGCAGCAGCGCTTCGCGATGCTCCTCAACTTCCTCGAGCAGATCTTCCTCGCCGGTCTGATTATCCGTGGACTCGCGGGTCTGGTCGGTCTGGTCAGCCTTGGCGCGCGGGCCCTGCATGTCGGCAGCCTGCACGCCTACGTATATTGGTTCCTCCTGGGCACCGTGCTGCTCTGGGCCTTTGCCACCGGTATCTTTTAAATTGCCCTCCTGATGGACGTCTCTCTCCAAGCCCAATTTCTCCAGCTGGCCATCGCCTTCCCGCTCGGCAGTGCGTTGGTCATTGCGCTCGGTTTGCCCAAGCGCTTTTCGGTCAAGCTGGCCGCACTCGCTTTTGCCGTGCCGGCGGGCATCGCCCTGTGGCTCTGGTCGCAATTTCCGACCACGCCGGATGCGGGTTATCAGTTCGTCAGCGATACGGCCACCGGACTCACCGGTTTCGGGATCAGCCTGAAGCTCGGCCTCAACGGCATTTCCCTGCCGATGTTTGTGCTCGCGGCGATCGTCGGAATGGCGGCGGGCATCTACGCGCTGCGCTCGGGAGCGGAGCGGCTGAAGATCTACCTGATGTTCCTGCTCATCATGCAGGGAGGCCTGCTCGGCACGTTTGCATCGATCGATATTTTCTTTTTCTACTTTTTCCACGAACTCGCGCTCATCCCGACCTTCATCATGGTCGGCATCTGGGGCGGGCGGGATCGCAATTACGCGGCGATGAAGATGACGATCTACCTGACCGTGGGCGCGATGCTTTCCCTGGTTGGCTTGATCGCCATCTACATGAAGAGTGGCGCCGGCTCGTTCGACCTCATTGCTCTGCGGGCGGAATTGGCGGCCAACCCCCTGCAGGAGACGGCGCAGAAATACATTTTCGGCCTGCTGATGTTCGGCTTCGGCACCTTGGTGTCGCTCTGGCCGCTGCACACGTGGGCCCCGCTTGGCTACGGCGCGGCGCCGAGTTCCGCCGCCATGCTGCATGCGGGGGTGCTGAAGAAATTCGGCCTCTACGGATTGATCCAGATCGCGCTGCCCCTGCTGCCCGTCGGCGCGCAAACGTGGGCCTGGCCGCTGGCGTTGCTCGCCGCGCTGGGCAACGTGCTCGTGATCGGATTCGTGACGATGGCGCAACGCGACCTGAAGCAGATGATCGGTTACAGTTCGGTCATGCACATGGGTTACTGCTTCCTCGGCATCGCGACCCTGTCGGTGATCGGCGCGGGTGGGGTGGTGTTGTTGATGGTGGCGCACGGATTGTCCGTGGCGCTCTTGTTCCTCCTCGCCACCTGCATTCATCACCGCACGCATACTTTCGATTTGAGCGAAATGGGTGGACTGGCGCAAAAGACGCCCGTGCTCGCGGCGTTCTTCGTGGCGGCGACGATGGCCAGTATCGGCCTGCCGGGTTTCGCCAACTTCTGGGGTGAACTCACGGTGTTCGTCTCGCTCTGGCAATTCTCCCCCTGGGTCACCGCGGTCGCCATTGCGGGGGTGGTGATTTCGGCCATCTACGGCTTGCGGGCGGCGGCGCGCGTGTTCTTCGGACCGCATTCGGAGCATTTCAAGACCGTGAGCGCGAAACATCCGCCCGTGGACCTCGCTTGGTCCGAGCGGATGCCGGCCCTCATTCTGCTCGTCGCGCTCCTCGCGATCGGCTTCTGGCCGCGGTCGGTGGCGGACGCCGCCAATCACGCGCTGGCCAACCAACCGGCGCTCACCGCCCAACGCTGATTCCCTGCCGCCATGTCGATCGAACTTCTCAAAGCCGCCGCCGACTCGAATCAATGGGTGGCCCTGACTCCCGAGATCATGCTCGCTTGCGGAGCGCTGTTTCTCCTCGTGATGGAGATCATCCTGCCGAAGGACCAGCACCGGTTCATTCCGCTGGCGGCGATCATGACGATGGGGGCCGTGCTCGTGGCGCTAAGCTTGAATTTCTACACCTCATGGCTCGGTGAGGCGACTTTCGGCGGACTGCTTTTACACTCGATGCCGGGGCAGTTCGCTCGCGTATTTTTCGTCATCTCGAGCCTGCTCGTCTGTTTCATCGCGGGTCTGGTGCTGCCGCGCAGCAAGATGCCCCGGGTCGAGTTTTACCACATCGTGATGGTAGTGACTGCAGCGATGATGCTGCTGGTGCAGAGCAACCACTTCGTGATGTTTTTTGTGGCGCTGGAGACCGTCACGGTCGGGTTCTACATTCTCGTCAGCTACTTCCGGAACAACGCGCTCACGCTTGAGGCCGGGCTCAAATATCTGATCATGGGCGCGCTGAGTTCGGCGATCATGCTCTTTGGCATCGTGCTGCTCTACGGCGCGGTGGGACGCGTGGAGGGTGCGGACGGCATCGTGCACAACGGTTTTGAATTTGATACCGTG
>JAUXOH010000102.1 GCA_030682505.1 Candidatus Didemnitutus sp.
CAAATCGTTCAACACGTCAACCTTTGATCCGGCGGGGGTTGAATTCAACGGGGCACCCCTGGCCTGGCGCTATCGGCTGGATGTCGACCTGACTCTCACCGGTGGCTCGACTCAAAGCGTCCAATCAGTCCTCTTCTTCACCGAACGCATCGGGGGCTCGACCCAGCTCGCGGGGACGGTGGATTTCGGCGGCATCACGTTCGAACTCCCGCAGGAGATGGTCGACGCGCTCTTCGCCCTGACCTACGCCGCCCAGAATGATCCCCGTCCGCCGGCGATCCCTGCGCCTGCCCCGAATGAGGCCGAGAAAAAGACCGGGAATCCGTGACCCCAGCTCCACCCCGTCCCACCGAATCGATTGCACGGTTCTGTCTGTCGTGCGCGGGGACACTTGCGTGCTGGTGTGTCTGGTTGGTGCTGGGCGCGTTGCTGGCGGTGCAGTGCTACATCGCTGGCGCCAAGGAATTGCCCGTGCCACAATTCGTGCTGCGCCAACTGAAGTCCCACCTCGCGGAGGCAAATCTTTCCGTTACGTTCGCGCGCGCGCAATTCGATCCCACCGGCCGGCTTTTCCTCGAGTCCGTGCAACTCCGCACGCTGCAGTTTGAGGATCCGGTGCTGGTGGCGCAAAGTGCCTTCGTGAGCAAAAGTTTTTGGGCCTTGCTCTCCGGCGCGCGCCAGCCCGAGGAAATCCGCCTCGACGGAGCGACGTTGCAGTTGCCCGCGCCGCTTTCTCCCACGGGCACCGTGGCACCGCTGTTGCGCGATTTCGCCGGCACCGTGCGGTTCGACGGCTCACTCGCACACCTCGACCAGCTCGCCTTTCGCGTCGGCAATCTTTCCGTCACCGCCCACGGCGACTACCACCCTGAACGGCCGACCGAAAAATCCAGCCGGCTGGTCGGCGCGGTCATCACCCAGATGCTGCGAGTCGGCCGCCAGTTGGCGCGAAATCTCGCCGCACTCGAAGTTCTCGAACACCCGGCATTGCACGTGGAACTCCACGTGCAACCCGGAATCGGCAACGTGGCGGAACTCTCACTCACGGCCGACGCATTGCAACGACCCTTGGGGCGCCCCATTGAGACGGGCGCACTGGTAGCTAACACGAGCATTCGGCTGGATGGGACGTCGCCCCGACCGCTGCGCGTGGTCTTTTCCCTCGAACAGGCCAACTACGACAACGCAGCCCTCTCGGGCCGCCTGCTCGGGGTCGCCGCAACTGAAATCGCACCCCAAGCCGCTGAGCTTCCCGAGGTGATTTCCCTGTTCGTGGCGTCCGGCCAGATTTCCGCCTTCGGTGAGAAACTGGTCGCCCCGGTCCTCGACGTGCAGTGGAGCCGCACCGCGCCGCTGGAACTTGCGCTTGCGGCGACGGTTCATGACGCCGTTTTTGCACTCACCGCGCGCGTCGACCTGACCAAGCGCACCGCCAACCTGGTCTTCGACGGTTCGGTACCGCCTTCGCTCGTGGCGTCCGTGCTGCCCAAGCGCACGCCGCGACTGGCGCCGTATTTTCGCTTTGGCGATCCGGTGCTCGTCCATGCCACCGCCGACTTCGCCGAGGATTGGGAGTTCACCGGGTTGCGCGCCCACGTGCGGGGAGGCCGACTCGATTCGAACGGAGTGCAGGTGACCTCGACGCGCGGGATCATCGACCTCGATCGTGCGGGCAACTTCCTGGCCCAGGAAGCGTTCTTGACCGCGGGAAGCAATCACGCCCGGGGCTCCTATGGGATGAACTTTCACTCGCACGACTATCGCATGCTCCTCAGTGGCGCGCTGCAGCCTCCCGATATCGCCGGCTGGTTTCGCACCAACTGGTGGCTGGATTTCTGGGAGCGCATTCAATTCACCGGAGCCGCCCCGCTGGCCGAGATTGACCTGCAGGGCAACTGGCGAGACCCGCGTGACACGACCTATTTTGGCAGCACGAACGCGACCCACGTGGTGGTGCTGGGCGCTGATTTTTCCCATGCGCACGCCCGCGTTTTCGTGCGTCCCCATTTTTCGCATGTCTTTGGATTGAAATTGGCGCGAGCCGACGGCGCCCAACAAGCGAGCGGTTGGTTCAAGCGGAGCAGCGAGCCAGTGAGCCGGGAGCTCCAAAGTTACGAATTTGATCTGGCCGGAAACCTCGATCCGGAAACCGTGCGACACTTGGGAGGAGACACGGCCATTTCGCTCCTACAACCTTGGCACTTCAGCACGGCACCGGAACTCGCGTTGCAGGGACGCATCGGTTTTTCAAGCGACCGCACCACTCCCGAACTGAAGTTTAGCGGCCATGCTGTCGGTCCGATGACCTATTCCGGGTTTCCGCTGGAGGAAATCACTGCAACGGGTGGCATCAGTGGAACCAACGTGCGGCTCGACCAGATCGACGTGCGGGTCGCCAGCGGTCGAGGCTCGGCCAAAGCGGCGCTCTCCGGGGAAGGAGAGCGGCGCCAGTTGGGATTCGATTTCTATCTCGCCGGGGCTGATCTGGTGCAGACGCTGCGCACGCTCAATGAGTTTGAACAGGTGCGCACGCCAAACGAAGCGCCCGTCTCACCCAACCGCGAGTTCCTCAAGCGCGCCAGCGGCGGCCGTTTGAATTTTGCGCTCTCAGCTCAGGGAAATCCCGACGATCTCGCCAGCTTTCGCGGCAGCGGCAATCTCGAGATCGCCGGCTCCGAACTCGGTGAGATCCACTTGTTCGGGCTGCTGTCCCAAGTGCTGAGCGGATTGTCCCTCAGCTTTTCTTCGCTCAAGCTTGATACGTTACGCGGGAGCTACCAACTCGCGGACGGACGGGTCAATTTCCCCGATCTGCGTGTCACCGGTCCCACTGCTGCCATTGAAGCGCGGGGCAAGTATGTCATCCAAGACAAGACCCTCGACTTCACCGCCCGTCTCCGGCCCTATGAAGCAAACCGCAACCTCATCACCGGCGTGATCGGCATCGTGGTCAACCCGCTCGCAGGCATATTGGAAATGCGCCTGACCGGACCGATCAGGAAGCCCAATTGGTCGCTTTCTCTCGGCTCCAGTACCACGAGAGAAAAGGTCCCCGCTTCACCCGGCACTCCAGCGGAGGACACCCAAACCAAATTTCCGGCTGAAAAGGGCGAAATCGGGAAATGATCTCGAAGAATCAAGCAGGCAAGGTCCTGTCGCCGAACAACAAAGACTTTCATATAGGTATATTTACCTATTTTCCAATTGCTAACCAACATGCATCCTTCCTGACTATCTCCGGTCTATGACCCAAGGATTCGCCACGGGCCTGCTCAAGAATTCCCATTTACTGCTGCTCGCAATCGTAGCGGTGCTGGGTGGGTCCGTGTTGGCGGGATGGTGGACCGGCCAAATCGTCTGGGTGCAACCGCGCCCCCGTGATCTCGCCATGCCTGCCAATGCGGCGCTTTGTTTTTTCGTCCTCGGAATCGCTCCGCTGGTGCTTCAATTTTGGCGTCGCCACGCAGCGGCTTTTTTAGCCATCGCGGCGGGGCTCCTCGCGGCGGCCACGTTGCTCGAACAGCTCTTCAATGTCCGCTTGGCCGTCGACGACCTGCTCACCAACCATAACGTCCTGATTGAAGGGCGGCACGTGGGCCGGATGCCCGCGGCCCTCGCCGCGATCTTCCTGACAATCAGCGCCGCGCTCGCCTGGCTTTCGGGCGAACGGAATTTTCGGCAGCGACCGCTCGTGCTCGCTCTGGTCGGTTCAGTGGCGTGCGCCTACGGGTTTGCGGCCTTCCTCGCGGAGAAAATCGGTTTGGATCGCGTCACGTTCTGGCAGAACTTCGCGCACATCGGACCGCAGGCATCGCTCGGATTGCAGGCCTTGGGTGCCGCCCTTTTGTTGCTGGCCGGCCGCGACTCCGCAAGCCAAGGCGTCACGACCGGACCCCGCTGGCTGTGGTTACCCGTGGTCGTTGCGGGCACCACAGTTACGCTCCTGTTCTGGTTGTCACTGCGCGAGCGCGAAACCGCCTATCAGAATAGCACGACGCAGCTGAACATTAACAACGTCGCGGCCGTTTTCTCCGGTGAGACCGAAGCCCAAATCAATAATCTGCGGCGCATGGCCGAACGCTGGACGGACTCGGGCGGCACGCCACTGGCCAGTTGGGAGAAGGACGCCCGCGCGCATTCGTCGGATTTTCCCGCTTACCGCTCCATTAGCTGGGTCGATGCCAACTTGCGCACGCGCTGGCTGTGGCCCCAAGCGGGCAACGAAGATGCCGCCTCACTGGATCATAGCCGGCTCCCCCTCCGCTTGCATGCCATGATGCAGGCGCGCGATTCGCTGACCTTTGCCATCGCCGCACCGCTTCATAGTCCCCTGCAAAAACCCTCATTCGCCGTCTACGCCACGGTGCTCAACGGCGGCACGTTTGACGGCTTCATCGTGGGAGAATGGGGCTTCCAGCATGTGCTCGAGATCGTCGACGCCCGCCTGAACATTTCCTCCCGCTATTTTTTCCAAGCGCGGATCCTCGATCCCGACGCCGTCACGCCGGCCGAAAGCGACATCTTGATCTATACGTCGGTGCTGCGGGACAAATCGAGCAACGAGCGGCTGCGCCAAACGGCGATCTTCAACTTGATGGGCGAACGCATCATTTTTGAACTCACTCCCCGCCCGCAAAATGTGGCGACGAACCGCGAGTATCTCCCCGAGTTCGCCCTCGCCTCGGGGCTGGGCGTCAGCCTGCTGCTCGCCCTGGTGCTCAATCTGGCCCAAGCCGCTCTCTCGCGGCAGGCCGTTGCCGAATCCACCAGCGCTCAGCTCCGCGCCGAGAACGAGGAACGGCGGCGGGTTGAAGACCGGCTCAAAATTACGGACGAGCGACTGAACCTCGCCCTGGATGCGACCGAGATCGGCGTGCTGGAATGGAATCTCGCCGACGGGAAAGCCATCTACAGTGCCAGTTTTTGGAACTCACTCTCGTATGACGGCGCAGCGATGCCTCCCGCCTACGACACGCTGGTGCAGTTGATTCATCCCGACGATCTCGCCGGTTACGAGGCGGCCTTGGCGGTGCACCTCGCCGGCAAGACTGAACTGGTCGAAGCCGAATTCCGGGTGCGCGCGAACGGCGGCGAATGGCAGTGGTTCTCGTTGCGGGCGAAATGCGTCGGCACCGACCGGATCGGACGGCCCCGGCGTCTCGCCGGCACCTGCCAGAATGTCACGTCACGAAAGCGCGCCGAGGAAGCCCTCCGCACGAGCCAAGCGGCCACGCGCAAATTGTCACTCGTCGCGAGCCGCACCGACAATGCCGTGGTCATTACTCGCGCCAACGGTCGGATCGAGTGGGTGAACGAAAGCTTCAATCGCCTGGCCGGACACACGCTCGACGAGGTGAGCGGGCGGCCGTTCATCGAGTTGCTCTCGAGCCCCGAAGACGACCTCACGGCCGTCGAACGCGCGGCGGCCGCGTTTGCCCGCAGTGAATCCCTTGCGACCGACGTCATTCATCACGCTCGCAATGGTCGACGTTATCACGTCCATTTGCAGATCCACCCGGTGAAAAACGACGAAGGAGTGGTCGAAAATTTCATCGTCATGGAAACTGATGTCACGTCGCGCGTCGAAGTGGAGCAGCAACTCCGCCGCGCGAAGGCCGACGCCGACGCCGCGTCGCGCGCGAAGTCGGAATTCCTCGCGTCGATGTCGCACGAAATTCGCACCCCGATGAACGGCGTCATCGGTATGACCAGTTTGCTCAACGAGACGACGCTGACTCCGGAGCAACGGGACTACGTGCAGACGATCCGCACCAGCGGCGACGCGCTCCTCGCGATCATCAACGACATTCTTGATTTCTCCAAGATCGAGTCCGGTCATCTGGACCT
>JAUXOH010000103.1 GCA_030682505.1 Candidatus Didemnitutus sp.
GAATTCAAAGCCTTCACCCGCTTGATTGCCATTCCAGTTCATGAAGAAACCGTGCGACCAGTGGCCCATCCCTGCTGCCACGACCATGACACTGCCGATGCCCAACGCGGCGACACGACTGAGGAAACCGGCAATGAGCCCGAGGGCCCCGACGAACTCGGCGGCGATCGCGAGGAAGGCAAATAGCGCCGGAATGCCCATGGTGCCGGTGAAGAAATTCATCGTGCCGGTGAAACCGTAACCGCCAAACCAGCCGAGCATCTTCTGCGCGCCGTGCGGAAACATGACGAGACCGAGGGTGAGCCGCGCGATCAGCGCCGCCGAGTTGTTGTTGGTGTGGAAGAGTGAATGGAGCATTTTCATGATGATCGTGTGTCGTTGGGTTGGGTTGGGTTGGGTTGAGGGAAAGGGAGGCAGGAGGAGTTCAGGACTGAGCGCGGAGTTTGCCCGCCATCGTCGCCACGCGCTGACCCAGCAATTCGCCGGTCAATTTGTCCGCCGAATTGGGCGCTTCGTCGACCGGCTCCTGCCCCGCCATGGCCATGACGCCGCTGTAGCTGCTGAGGCGGTTCACGCCGCGATCATTCATCGGTGTTTCCGGGAAGCCGATCCACAGCATGCCGTGCTGCATCGCCAACGTGAAGAAGTAGTGCAGCGTGCTCAGCTTGTCGCCGCTTGGTCCGCTGGAAACGGTGAAACCCGCAGCCAACTTGTCCAGCCAGCTTCGTTGATACCAACGACCGGCGGTCGCATCGGCGAAGGCTTTGAACTGCGCCGCCGGACCGCCCATGTAAGTGGGACTGCCAAAGATAATCGCGTCGCTGCGGTCGAGTTGCGCGAGCACGGCGTCGTTTTGGTAGCGCCCCTGCGCGATGTCGTTGCCGTCGAGCGAGACCAGGTGGGCGGTCACGTGCGGCACGGCCGCGGCGCCGCGCGCCACCGCTTCGGCGAGTTTCATGGTGTGGCCGGAGCCGGAGAAATAGACGATGGAGACAGTGGTCATGGGATGGGTTGGCGGGGGTTGGTTTTGTTAATGGAGGTCGAAGAGGAGGACTTGCGCGGCGGCGGTGGCGGTGATTTCGAGGGCGGTTTCGTCCGTGATCTCGGCGGCGTCGCCTTCGCGCAGCGCGGTGCCGTTGAGCGCGAGTTTGCCCTCGGCCACTTGCAGCCACACGCCGCGGCCCGGGGCCGGATGATGCGTGACGCGGTCGCCCGCGCGGAGCTTGGCGAGCCACAGATCGGCGTCTTGGTTAATCGCCATCGAGTCAGCCCGGCCCGTCTTGCTCGCCACGAGGTGCCAGCATCCCGTTGCCGCTGCCGCCATCGAGCGTTCCGCGTAACGCGGCTTGGCTCCGTGATGGTCGGGTAAGATCCAGATTTGGAGCAGGCGCACCGCTTCGCTGTTCGACGGATTCATTTCGCTGTGTTGCACCCCGGTGCCAGCCGCCATGTATTGCACCTCGCCGGCGGAGATGACGCGACCGTTGCCCAGCGAGTCGCGGTGTTCGAGCGAGCCACGCAAATTGTAGGTGACAATCTCCATGTCGCGATGCGGGTGCATGCCAAAGCCGCGCCCCGGCAACACGAGATCGTCGTTCAGCACGCGCAGACTGCGAAAGCCCATCCGTCGCGGATCGTGGTAGTCGGCGAAACTGAAGGAGTGAAACGAGTCCAGCCACCCGTGTTGGGCGTGGCCGCGTTCGTCGGCTCGGTGGATTCTTGTCATGCGTCTAGTGTGCCACAGGTCGGAGGTTTTCCGGAAAGACCAAGATTCTTGCCTCAGCATAAGCGGAAGGCATGCTCATCGCCGCCATGGAACTTCGCCACCTGCGCTACTTCATTGCCGTCGCCCGCGAGGAAAACGTTTCCCGCGCGGCGCTGGGGTTGCACGTCTCGCAACCGGCGCTGAGTCGGCAGATTCGCGACCTCGAGGACGAATTGGGCTTTCCGCTCCTCGAGCGCAGCGCGAAATCCGTGCGCTTGACGGAAGCCGGCGCGACCTTTGCCGCCGAGGCCATTGCCGTGCTGCAACGCGTGGATGCCGCCGTGGCGGCGGCGCGGACCGTGGCAACGAGCGGCCAAGGCGAATTACACGTCGGTTACGCGCCGTCGCCCACCGTGCGGTTTCTTTCGCCCACTTTGCGTGCGTTCCAAGCCCTCGCACCCAACGTTCGGGTGCTGTTGCACGACCTTTCCACGCAGGAAATGCTCGCGGGGTTGCGCACCGAGACGTTGCAACTCGCCTTCCTGGTGCGGCCTCGGCGCGCGATGTTGCGCGGGTTGCGCTTCGAACAACTTGTCCGCGATGCGCTCTGTCTGGCGGTCCCGCACAAGCACCCGCTGGCACGCCGTAAAACCGTTCGTCTCGCGGATGCCGGACGAGAACCGCTGGTCACCTACAGTCGCAAGGAATACCCGGAGTATCACGAATCGCTGGCCGAACTCTTCGCCGCCACCAAAGCCAGTCCCCGCATCGCCGAGGAACACGATGGGATCAACAGCGTGATTTCCGCCGTCGAAGCCGGCGGCGGCGTCGCACTGTTGTCCGAGTCTGCGGCGTGCTTGGCCGGCCCGCGGATCAAATTCATTCCCATCCGTCCCGCCGCCACCCAGTTTATTGTGGGCGCGGCGTGGTCACCCAAGGCACTCTTGCCCGCCGCCGAAGCTTTCCTGCAATGCGCCCGAAAGATCACCCAAAGTGACTTGCGGCCAAATCGCCGCCTGAACTGATCAAAAATGGCGTCCCCGGCGTGACTCGAACACGCGACCATCGGTTTAGAAAACCGATGCTCTATCCAGCTGAGCTACGGGGACAACTGAAGCGGGAAGCTTGTGCAGCCAGGTCGCCTTGTCCAGTCCGACAGCGCTCGCGCCGAACTGGCGCTTCAAGGATTGCTTGGGGAGAGGGGCATGGCCCTGAACGTGCCACCCTTGTCCAAGGAACAAATCATTACCGCTGCCCCCGGCTCCTCGCCTCTGTTTGCGTCCGGCTCGCTTGGGACAAACGTTCCCTTCAGCTCTTCAACGCGATATTCGCCCGCTGCTTGGCTGCTTCATCATAGACGCGGACGGAGGGCAGACGGAGCGCCTCTTCCCAGCAGAACCGGGCC
>JAUXOH010000107.1 GCA_030682505.1 Candidatus Didemnitutus sp.
GCGCCGCGACGAGGGCGATCTCGGCAAACGGGAGATAGCGGTCTTGGTGTTCTTCAACCGGGATGGTGGTTGCAAGGCCGTAGCGTTTCCGCAGGAAAGCCGCGCGGTCGATTTGCTCGCTGAACGTCACTGCGTGCGGGCCGGAGAGTTCGATCGTGACGTCGCGGGCGAGCCAGCGATTGGAGGGATTCCAGTCGGTTTCGGTGAAGTGGTTGCGCGTCGCGACACCGATCTGGCCATCGCGGTAGCGGATGCGTTGGAGGAGGCGCATGAAACCGGTCCAATCGCGGGCGAGCGCCATGGCGAGGGTGTGTTCGGCGAAGACCAGACAATCACTTTTGCCGAGACTGTAGAGCGGTTGCGGGTCGTAAGTCTCGAACGGCATCTCGCCGAGCAAATAGAGTTCGTAGGGCTGACCGAGGTTCTTGCGCGCGAGGTGGAGCACGCGTTGGCGCAGGTCGGGTTCGGTCGCCTGCAGGTGGGGGAGATAAAGGCCGACCTCGGCCTCGGTGAACTGGTAGAGGGGCTTGGTGAGGAGCGGGGCGAGGGTGTCGGCGGGCGACTGTTCAGCGGCTGCGGTGCCGGAGGAGAACCCGGCGAGGGCGAGGGCGATCCGGATGGGGAGGTGGTTCATACTAAATTCCGCAATCAAGGGACGTCACAGAGAGCACAGAGTTGGACCCTGATTTCAGGGAGGGAGGTTCGAGAATTCGGGAGTGATGACCGTGTCCTTCACCTGGCAAGTGAACGGAGATGCCGTGGGAAATCCGGCTCAAGCCTCTGTGTTTCTCCGGTTCGCCGCTGTGTGCTCTGTGACCAACTGCGCTGGCCAGGTTCTTGGGGGTGGAAAAAAGGGGCGACCCCCGAAAGGATCGCCCCCGAAGTTGAGGCGGTGCGGTGGTTGGTCAGGCGCTCCGGGTTCAGCGCGCCCGCGACCGGCGATCAGTAGAACTTGTATTCAACCGAAAGCGTGAAGGCGCGGCCGCGCGGATCAGCCACGCGCGGTTCCCAGCTGCTGCCGGCACCGGTGTTGGTATCGTAGGCGATGGCGAACGGAGGATCCTCGTTGAGCAGGTTCTTGATGCCCGCGATGATGGTGAGGTTTTTGTTCCAGCGGTAGGTGAGGCTGGCGTTGTAGGTGACGTATTCGCCGACCTTCGGGTTGTAATCCGGCGCAAACGGGAGGAAGGCACCGTTGAGGATGCCGGGCGGGACATAGTCCATGTAGCCGGCGCGGTAGAGCTGGCTGAGGCGTCCGGTCCAGGCGCCCTTCTTGTAGGACACGGCGGCGGTATATTTCCACTTCAGGCCGATGTCGCTGGCGCGGGTGAAGCGGCCAACTTCGCTCTTGCCGAACGGGGCACTCGCAATGAGGCGGGACTTCTTCTCGAGCAACTGGCTGACATTGATGTCTCCGATCAATTTGCCGCCCCAGATCTCAAAATCGCCGCGACCGGAATACTCGAGGCCCGTGGTCTCGGTCTCGCCGGCATTGAGTGGGCGGACGTCGATCTTGGTGATGGCACCGGTGGTGCCGCTGGCGCGAATGATGCGATCGGGGAAGAGCGTGGAGTTCGCGAGGATGACGGACGTGCCCAGCGACTGGATGGTGCCGGTGCGATTGACGGACCACCAGTCGACGCCGAAGGTGATGTTCTTGATCGGCGAAATCACGATGCCGAAGGATTCCATCTCGGCCTCCTCGGGAAACAGGTCGGCCTTGCCCCCGCTGATGGTGTTCAGGCTGTTCGCCGGGATCGGCAGGCCGGTGGCGGGATCGATGAGATCTGCGCCGGCGTAGATCGACTCGAAGGACGGGTCGAACTGCTGCTTGAAGGTCGGCACGCGGAAGCCGGTGCTGTAGGAGCCGCGCAGGAGAACCTGCTCGATCGGCACGAAGCGCACCGTGACCTTCGGGTTGGTGGTGCTGCCGAAGCCGGTGTAGTTGTCGCGGCGGGCGGCCAGATTGAGGTCGAGGTTCTTCAAGACCGGGACCAAGACCTCGGTGAAGGCGGCCTTGACGGTGCGGCTGAGGGTGCCCGCGGTGGCGAGGCCGTTGTCGAAGGGAGCATTGAAGATCAGCGAGTCGGCCGTGCTGACATTGGAACGTGGGTCACCCGCGAAGAAATATTCCTCTTTGCGATAATCGAAGCCGAGGGCAGCTTGGACGGTGCCGCCCGGGATCTCGAAGAGAGGGCCCGAGGTGGCGAAGTCTCCGCCGGTGGTGGTGAACGTGCCGCCGTAGAGTTCGACCCCGGTGGCGGAGGCGGCCTTCAGGCCATCTTTTGCCGCCTGCGACTGTTCATAGGAGAAGGGGCTCAGGACGCCGGTCTTGATGAGATTGGCGAAAGGCACGGTGAAATAGTAGCCGTTGAGCAGTTTCGACTTCGACTGGCTCTCGGACTGCGAGATCCCGGTGCGGTATTCCCAATCGGAGAAGAATTTCATGGGCAGCGGGAGCGGTCCCTCCATCGAGACGAGGAAGCGACGGGTGTCGCTGACCGTGTTAAGTTCGCGGTTGCCGCCGGGAAGCGAGCGCCAGCGGAACGCGAGGGGAAGGCCGCGATTGACCTCGAGCGCCGGGAAGTAGGCGACGAGGGCATTGAAGACGCGGTTGTAGTCGGCGCCGGAGCTGGGGTAGGCCATGCCGGACAGCGGATTCGGCACCACGGTGCCGTTGATCGTGGTGGTGTTCGTTTGGTTAACTCCCCCCGCGGCCAAGCCGACGGTGCTCCACTGATTCGGTGAGAAGCTCTTGGTGGAATCGGAGCGGCCGAGCACGGCTTCGACGGTGAGGAGATGATCGCCGAGCTTGAAGGAGCCGCGGCCAACGAAGTTGGTGTTTTTCACGGGCTGTTGGAGCACGGCGGCGCGGCCGGTGTCCCACGCGGCACCGTATTTGCCGTTGGCGGTGGCGGAGGTGACGCCCCAGAGGATCTCCTGATACGGACCCATGCCGTCGAAACCGGCATAGCCGGCCGTGTTGGTCGGGAGGTCAAGGATGTTGATGCCGTTGACGCGGATGGCCGGGTTGGCGGGGTCGACGGGATTCGCGGTGCTGAGACCGAGGGCGGTCGGCAGGTTGACTGCGGTGAAGAGCGTGGCAATCGGCGTGCCGCGGGTGTCGGGCGAGATGCCGCGGTTGGGCTGGAAGGTGTTGACGAAGTCGCGCTGGTCACCGTTCAGGCGTTTGCTGTCGGAGAACGCGAGCGAGGCCATGACGTTCCACTTGTCCGTGTTGAGGTCGCCCCAGCCGCCGACGATGGAGTAGCGGGAGACGTTGCCGCCGCCGTCTTCGGTGATGTCGGAAGCGGCGCTGGCCACGAGGCCCTGAAAGTCGCGCTTCGTGATGAAGTTGATCACGCCGCCGATGGCATCGGTACCATAGGTGGCGGAGGCGCCGTCCTTGAGGATTTCGACGCGATCGATGGCGGCGAACGGGATCGAGTTGAGGTCGACCACGCCGCCGTTGAGGCCGTGCGAGGCGATGCGCCGTCCGTTGAGCAAAATCAGCGTGGCGTTGGAGCCCTGACCGCGGAGGTTGGCGGCGGAGGCGCCGTTGTTGCCGCGCTGGGCGCCGGCCACGACGTCGGCGTTCGACGCGAGATTGTCGAGGGCATTGCCGTTGATGTTGAGATTCATGATGAGCTGCTCGGTGCTCGCGATGCCCTCCTGCTCGAGGTCGAGCTTGGTGAACACGGAAATTGGCAGCGCGCCCTCGTCGGCGATGCGCTTGATCATCGAGCCGGTGACGACGAATTTCTCCAACTTGACGGTTTCTCCTTCTTTCGCGTCAGGCGAAGCAGGGGTGAGTTGCGCCAGCGAGGCGGGAATGATGCCCAGGGCGGTGAGGGCCGCGAGCCAGGTCGACTTTTTCCACAGGTAACTTGCGTTCATACGGATGGTGTTTGTAGGCGGGTTTGGGTACTTGTTGGTTAGAGAGGCGAACGAATTCAGGTGACGGAGCGCTTGGGCCGAGGCACGTGAAGCGATTGCGGGTATGAGGGGTAGGAATCGGGACCGGACCCAGACTGACGAGGGGTGGCCCGACGCTTTGCTTCATAGCGTGACCCGCGAATCATCCAAGCAGAAACCCCGTTGCGCCAAGCAACCCTGAGTCGACGCAGAGTGGGGCAAAAGAGCCTACTGGCATTTTCGTCAAAAAGTTCGTCATTCCTGCCAATTGCCGGAGGGGCGTGCAGATTGAGCTCCGACGCCAAAGGAGGGA
>JAUXOH010000108.1 GCA_030682505.1 Candidatus Didemnitutus sp.
GCAACAGCGTGTCCCCCTATGATATCCCGGCCAGCTGGTTGGCGGCGAAGGACAAACTCGACCTCGAGGTGCCCTACAATTTCATCAGCACCTGCTACAGTATCGGCGGAAATTCCGGCAGCCCGGTCGTCAACCGCGCGGGCGAGTTCGTTGGCATTATCTTCGATGGCAATATCCACACGCTGGTCTGGAATTACGCCTTCACGGACACACAGGCCCGCTCGGTCAGCGTGGATGTGCGCGCGATCATCGAGGCGATGCGCAAAGTCTATGGCGCCGATGCGCTGGTCGACGAGTTGGTCGGCCGGTAGTTGAAGACCATTCGGCGCGAGAGGCTCGCTGACCGGCTCCAGGCGCGGTGCCAACCGCGCCTTTTTATTTCTCGGAACCGAAGATCTGCAGTTCCAGCTCGGTCACCGTCGCGATGAAGGCCTCGGGCGTGGCGGCCGCCATGAGGGCTTCGCGCGAAGAGGCATCCTTGATCAAACGACAAAGGGCGCCGACCAAGATGAGGTAATCGGTCGGATTGTTCTTCGGCGTGCCGAGCACGAACATCAGCCGCACGGTCTGATTGCAGTTTTCGAAGTGAATGCCCTCGGTGCTACGGCCGACGGCAAGCACGATCTTCTTCACATGTTCCGTGCGGGCGTGCGGCAAAGCGACCTCGTTGCCGAGACACGTCGTGTCGAGCCGTTCGCGCGCCAGCAGTTCATTGTAGAAGTGCTGGAAATTGACGACGTCCGGGTGGTTCTCCAATAATCGAGCGACCTCATTGATGGCAGCGGTGCGCTTCGTGCTATGCACGGAGAGCGAGATGCGCGCGGGATCAAGAAGTTTTGACAAGCGGGTAATCATACGACGACGGGACAGGGCAAGAGACTCCGCGCTCCGTGGCTTGGCAAGGCCGGAGTGTGAGGGAATGGATCGCGCTGACCTGTTCGATTTGGCGTTGCGGTGGGCGAGGACACACGCAGAAACGGCAACATGCGAAAACTGATGATTGGTCTGGGGGTGTTGTTCTTGGTCGGGCTTGGACAGGCGCAGGATTTTACTCAGATCATGACGCCCGAGGAACGGGCGGCGACGGGGCTCGCGAAACTAACGGCGCCCGAACTTGCCGCGCTGCAGGCGGTGGTGGAACGCTACATGACCGTTGCATCGCCGGTCGGCGCCCGCCCTCCGGCGCCCGTCAAGGCGGTTGGTGCGGCGGCAGAGGTCGTGGACACGGCTCCGACCGGGGCGGGGAAGAAGGGTCCCGGCTGGCTCGGCGTCCTGATTTCGGCCGAAAAAGTTCAGAAGAACGCATCAAGCGATGAAAAGTTGGAATCTCGGCTGGCCGGCGTCCTTTCGTCGTTCACGGGTCGGCGGAAGTTCCAGCTGGAGAACGGCCAGATATGGCAGATGACCCAAGACGATTCCTACGCCGGGCCGGTCTACACCAACCCGGTGGTCACGGTGCGGCCGGGGGCTCTGGGCGTTTATTGGCTCGAGATCCCCGAGGGGCGGGTGCGCGTGAAGGTGAAACCTGTGAAGCTGGAGTGAATCGTCTGCAGACGGACGAGGGCGCGTGAATGGACCCGCGGGCCGACGACGATCCCTTCCGTCCTCATGGCAGGGCCACGCGGACGGCGACCGGGGCTGATCAATCGTTGGCGGGCGGGCTGTCTTCGGCCGAAGTATCGTTGCCTTCGGCGGCTTCCTCTTCGTCCGACTCCACGACCTTGGCAATGGCGAGGAGCTTGTCGCCGGCCTCGAGGTTGACGAGTTTCACGCCCTTGGCACCGCGGCCGGTTTCGCGGATCTCCTTCACCCGCGTGCGGATGCTCTGGCCCTTGGCGGTGAGGAGCATGACTTCGTCGGTGTCGCGCACGCTGAGCGCGCCCGCCACGGCGACGGAGCCGTCGTCCGGGAGATCGATGGCGATGACACCGGTACCGCCGCGCGAGATGAGGCGGTAGTCCTCGAAGGGCGTGCGTTTGCCGATGCCGTCCTCGCGGGCGATGAGCAAGCGGGATTCGGGGTTGCAGACCTCGAGGGCCTGCAGGAAGTCGCCGTCGTACTTGAAGCGCATGCCCGTGACGCCCTGCGTGGCGCGGCCCTGGTCGCGGAGGCCGTCTTCATGGAAGCGCACGGCCTGACCCTTGGCGGAAACGAGGACAATCTCGTTGGAGCCGTTGGTGAGGACGCAACCGATGAGCGAGTCGCCCTCCTGCAGGTTGATGCCGATGAGGCCGCCTTCGCGGGTCGTGTTGCCGTAGTCGGCGAGAGTCGTCTTTTTGGTGATGCCATTGCGCGTTGCCATGACGATGTGCTGGTCGGAGGAAAACTCCTTCACACACAACATGGCACTGACGCGAGCGCCCTCGGAGAGACTGAGGAAGCTCTTGATCGATTTGCCCTTGGCGGCCCGGGTGCCCTCGGGGATTTCGTAGACTTTCTTCGCGTGGCACTGGCCGATGGTGGAGAAGAAAAGGATGTAGTCGTGGGTGGAGGCGGTGAAGAGATGCTCCACGAAGTCCTCCTCGTAGGTCTCGGCGCCGATCACGCCCTTGCCGCCGCGCTTCTGGGCGCGATAGGCGGCGACCGGGGTGCGCTTGATGAAGCCGAGGTGTGAGACGGTGATGACGCAGCCTTCGTTGGGGATGACGTCCTCCATGCGCAATTCGCCCGCGTCGTCGATGATCTGGGTGCGGCGGGGGGAGGCGTATTTGTCGCGGAGCTCGATCAGCTCTTGTTTGATGAGAGCCAGGAGCTTTGCTTCGCTGTCGAGAATGGACTGCAATTCCTCGATGATCTTCATCAGTTCGAGGTATTCCGACTCGATCTTGCCGCGTTCAAGGCCCGTGAGTTGGTAGAGGCGGAGCTCGAGGATGGCGTTGGTCTGGATCTCGGTGAGGGGATACTTGGCCATCAAGCGCTGCTTGGCTTCTTCCTTGTCCTTGGAAGAGCGGATGATCTTCACGAAGTCATCCAGGTTATCGAGGGCGATGATGTAGCCTTCGAGAATGTGGGCGCGGGCCTTGGCTTGGTTGAGGCGGAACTGGGTGCGGCGCGTGACGACCTCGCGGCGGTGGTCAATGTAGCACTCGATGAGTTCCTTGATGTTCATCTGCTTCGGCCGCTTTTTGTCGAGGGCGAGCAGAATGACGCCGAAGGAGGATTCGAGCGCGGTCTTCTGATAAAGCTGATTGATGAGAATCTGGGACTGCTCGCCGCGTTTGAGCTCGATGACGATGCGCGTGTTCTCGTCGGATTCGTCGCGCAGGTCGCGAATGCCATCGATCACCTTTTCGCGCACGAGCTCCGCGATGCGGAGGACGAGGGTGGAGCGGTTGACGTTGTAGGGGATCTCCGTGATCACGACCTGCTCGCCGCCGCCCTTGATCTCCTCGGTGTGGGCCTTGCCGCGCATCCGGACGATGCCGCGACCGGTGGGGAGGTAGGACTTGATGCCGGCCCGCCCGTTGATGTAGCCGCCGGTGGGGAAGTCGGGTCCGGGGACGTAGGCGACCAGCTCCTCGACCGGAATGCCCGGGCGGTCGATGACGGCGCAGGTGGCATCGATGATCTCGCCAAGATTGTGCGGCGGAATGTTCGTCGTCATGCCGACGGCGATGCCGGTCGACCCGTTCATCAGCAGGTTGGGCAGCGCGGCCGGCAGCACGGTCGGCTCGGTGGTCGACTCCTTGTAATTGGCGACAAAATCGACGGTGTCTTCCTCAATGTTCTTCAGCAGTTCCTCGGAGACGTCGCGCAGACGGCACTCGGTGTAACGGTAAGCGGCGGGCGGATCACCGTCGATGGAGCCGAAGTTGCCCTGCGGATCGATGAGCTGGTAGCGCATGACCCAGGATTGCGCGAGGCGGACGAGCGTATCGTAAACGGAGGAATCGCCGTGCGGGTGATAGTTTTTGAGCACTTCACCGACGACACCGGCACACTTGTCGAACGCGCGGTTGTGCACCAGACCCTCGCGCAGCATGGCGTAAAGGATGCGGCGCTGCACC
>JAUXOH010000109.1 GCA_030682505.1 Candidatus Didemnitutus sp.
CAATCGCCGACACCAGCGGGGCCGAGATCAACCACACCAGCACCGGAAAAATGAACAACGCCGCCACGCGAAACCGCGCCTCGGCAAACAGCGCCCCGATGCCCGCCGCGGCCGCAGTCGGTCGGGGTCCTCCCCCGCCCGCCTCGCGTTGGGGTTCCGCCACCGGCACATTGAAGAAGATCAACGGCAACACGATGGCCACCATGCCGCAGGTCAGGGCAAACGTGCCGGGCTGCGATGTGCCGGCCCCGGCGCGGTAGAACGCCCCGAGCAGGAAGAACAGCGCACCCAGGACGAGACCGAGCGTGGCGAACGCGTTGAGAGTCCAGCGCACCCAACCGGCCGCCGGTGGTGGCGCGACCGCGGCGCGCAGCCGCGCCTGGATCTGCGGCCACCGATCATAAACCGCATACGCCGTGAACAACGGCACGAGCCAGCCGAAGGTGTAGTCATCCTTCACGCGCCACCAATGCGACTGATCCCACGCCACGAACGCCATGAAGCCCCCCGACAGGCCCAGCGCCGCAAGGAAGTGCCCGGGCACGCCGTCGCGCCAGGAAACACTTGCGGGCTTAGGGAGAGGCGTCGACTCGGCCATGCGTGATGCGCGCCATCGAACGGTCGTGCCACCGCCTGAGCAACGCCAAAGCGAGGCAGGCGGCCCCGAGCGCCCACGCCATGTCGGACTGCGTGTCCCAAATGTAGCCCTGTGTGCCGAGGAAAGCCTCGGCGGCCTCGTCCGACAGCAACGCCACCCACCATTCGATCAATTCATAAAAGGCACTGAAGGCGAGGCACACGCTGACCACCAAAAACGGCAGCCACGCGCTCGGCTGCCCGTCACCCCGATCACGCAGCGGCGAGGAGCGGAGCAGAATCTCGCGCGTGAGAATGGCCGGCACAAAACCCTGCGCGAAGTGCCCCAGCTTGTCGTAGTTGTTGCGCGTCCAGCCAAACCACTCGCGCGCCCACTCCCCCGCCGGCACCAGCGCATAGGTGTAGTGCCCGCCGATCACGAGGATGACGCAGTGCAACCACACCAGCACGAGCAGCAGCGTCGAGAGCGGGAACCGTCGATGAAACTTCAGGATCAGCGGCACGCCGAGCAACACGGGAAATACTTCCAGCAACCACGTCAGTCGGTCGTGCGGTCCGATCCCCGACCAGACAAACACCGGCAGCAGCAGCGCGACAAACCAAGTGAGTCGGCGGTCCATCAGGTCGTTCCTCCGTGCATCCCCGGCCATGATTTTTTCACAGCCCCGAGCATGCCGGGCGGTCCCCTCAGCGCAAGCCGCTGATGAACTCCGCCGCCTGCCGGACGATGTCGGGGGTGGCGAGGATCCGGTAATGCCCGCGGCCCGGACACGGCACGAGGCGCGACCCCGTCCACAGCCCGACGATCTCCTCCGAACCGGCAAAACTCGTGTCGGTGTCAGCCGGGTCGTGAAACACCAGCAACGGACAGGGCGCGAACCGCGCCAGCACGCGCAGATCCACCTCGGGATATTTCGCGGCCGTCCGCCGCTCCACCGCCGCCAGAAACGCCGCGCGCACCTCGTCGCTCAAACCGAGACGGCCCGCGACGCGCGTGACGCGCTCGAGTTGACTCAACGGCGGCGCCAACAGCACCAGTCCGCGCGGTTGCGAGCCCAGCGTGCAGATCATGGCCGCACCGGCCGCGCCCATCGAGTGACCGATCAGCGCGAAAAAGGGTCCCATGGTACGCTCGATCCCCACCAAGGTGCGGGCCAGGAGCGGCACATGCGTCTCGTTGCCCGGCGTATCGCCATGGCCCGGCGCATCAAAGGTCAGCACGCGAAACCCCGCCGTCACCAGCGGTCCCACGAACGCACCGAGTTGCGCGCCGTGCCCGCCCCAGCCGTGCACCAAGCCGACCAGCGGACCGGCCGCCGGCCCCCATTGCCACGCCGCGAGCTCCCCCGCCGGGGTCGAAATCGTGAACCGTTGCGCGCTCTCCAGGTAAGTTTCCTCGCGGGGCATGCGCCGTCCCTCGCGACTCGGGAGCACGAAGATCTCCGCGGCCAACTCACCGAGCACCGCCGCGTCATGCGGCAGCGGCGGCACCGGCAGGCCCCGTCGGGCGGCCGCTTCGAGCAGGATTCCGGACATGCGGTCAGGAACAAGGACCGTCCGGGATTTGTCCAGCCCACATCAGCCCGCCAATCCGCGGCTGATCAGGTCGGCGAACTGGCGTCTGGACGGTAGGTGGCGCGCTTGCCGCGCAACGTGGCGCGGCGAGCGCGCCACCGACGGGAGGAGAACGGACCACGCGGTGCGTTGGGGATAACGCGTCCTGCCTCTTCTTCCCTGGCACGGATTTAATCACCCCAGCCCGCATCAGCCCGCCAATCCGCGCTTTGACATCGCACGCCCACTGGCCAAGCGTGCAGTCAAGTCATGGAACACCTTCACGCCTATTGGCGCATGGAATATATCGAGGCCCCGCGCGGGCCCCAGGGCGGCAACATCTTTGCCGAACTGCCGGCCCTGGGCGACGACGCCAAGGCCCTGATCCTGCACCGCAGTACCTTGACCTATCTGGTCTTGAATCGCTTTCCTTACAATGCGGGCCACCTCCTCGCCGTGCCGTTTCGGGCCGTGACCGATCTCACCGAGCTCGATGCCGCCGAGCGCGCGGACCTGATGAACGAAATCGTCTACGCCAAGGAATTGCTCAAGGCCGCCCTCAATCCCAACGCGTTCAACATCGGCTTCAACCTCGGCGTCGCGGCCGGGGGCAGCCTGCCGCATTTGCACGCGCACATCGTCCCGCGCTGGTCGGGCGACACGAATTTCATGCCGGTCATCGGGCAAACCCGCGTGCTCCCGCTTTCCCTCGAAGCGATGTATCAACGGCTCAGCGAAGTCGCCGCCAAACTGCCCGCCACTCCCTGACCTTCCCCCGGTTTTTTTCGCCAGTGCCCACGACCAAGACCCTTCACTTCCCCAGCGCCCGTCAACTCACGCAGTTGTATTGCAACGACGAGGACAACCTCGCCCTCGTCGAACAAAAGCTCGGCACCCGCCTCATCACGCGCGACGACTGGTTGAAAATCGAGGGACCCGAGGCGGCCATCGTCGCCACCGAGACGTTCTTCGACCTGCTCAACACCGGGCGCGCCCAGGGTCTCACGATGCGCACGCCGGATTTTCAGCGCCTCCTCGCTACCTACGCGGCGGACGGCGGCGCGGAGCGCCTGCGCGAATTGTTCACCGAGCCGATGCAGCTGGGCACGAGCAAGCGCACCGTCGTCCCCAAGACGATCGGCCAGAAGCTCTACCTGCAGGCGATCCAGAAAAACACCGTCGTGTTCGGCATCGGGCCCGCCGGCACCGGCAAGACCTACCTCGCCATGGCCGCCGCCATCACCGCCCTGATGAAGGGCCAGGTGCAGCGCGTCATTCTCACGCGCCCGGCCGTCGAGGCCGGGGAGACGCTCGGCTTTCTTCCGGGCGACCTGCGGGAAAAAATCCTGCCCTACCTGCGTCCGCTCTACGATGCGATGAATGACCTGCTGTCGCCCGAGGACGCCGCGACACTCGCCGAGAAAGGCATCATCGAGATCGCGCCGCTCGCCTACATGCGGGGCCGCACCCTGGCCAACGCCTACGTCATCCTCGACGAGGCGCAAAACACCACGCCGGAGCAGATGATGATGTTCCTCACCCGGCTCGGCGACGACTCGCGCATGATCATCACGGGCGACATCACGCAGATCGACCTGCCGCGCTCCAAAGCTTCCGGCCTCATCCAGGCGCCGCGCATTCTGCACAACATTCCCGGCATCGAGATCCACCACTTCACCGCCAGCGATGTCGTGCGCCACCCGCTCGTGCAGCTGATCATCGACGCCTACGAGCACGCCCGCTCCTCCGGCACCGACGTCGAACGTCCCGGTCACCCCAAGAGTCCCTAAGCAACCCCCGCAACTTGTAGCGTCATCCGTTACAAACGCCGTGTCCTCGCCCGCTCGCCTCGTCGCCATCCAGAACCGCCACCCGCGTCTGCGGGCCCCGGCCGCCCAGATCCGCCGGGCCATCGCCGTGCTCGATGCGCAGTTCACGCTGGTGCCGGCCGATCGGCCGCATCTCGCCCGGCCCGCGCGCGCGCCGAAACGATCGACGAAGGCCAAACCTCCCTCCCCCCAGGCCAAGCTCCCCGGCGTTTGTCCCCCGGGTGAGTTGTCGCTCGTCTTCCTGACCGATCCGGCGCTGGCGCAGATTCACGCCGACTTCATGGACGACCCGACCGCGACCGATGTGATCACGTTCGAAGGTGACGCAGCCGTCGGTCTCGCGGGCGAAATTTGCGTGTCCGCCGACACCGCAGCCACCTACGCCCGGGCCCACGGCAGTGACTTCGCCACCGAGCTCACGCTCTACGTGGTGCACGGTTGGTTGCACCTCGCCGGCTACGACGATCTCCGGCCGGAGAGGAAGCGTCGGATGCGCGCCGCCGAGAAGCGCGCGCTGGCCCTCCTGCGGTCCGCCCAAGCGGTGCCGCCATTCGCCTGGCGTTGATCCCGGGCG
>JAUXOH010000112.1 GCA_030682505.1 Candidatus Didemnitutus sp.
TGCCCGGCTCTGGGCCAGCGACCGGTCGCGCTGTTTTTTTCCCGGCTGCACCGCAAGAAGCGCCTGCGCGAACTGATCGACTTGTGGATCGCCGAACCGCGAGGGAATTGGATGCTCTTGATCGTCGGTTTGCCGGAGGACTATACCGTCGCGGAAATCAACCACTGGATCGGTGCCGCCGGTGCGGAATCGAGCATTGCGGTGTTTGACGGCACGGGCCGACCATCGCCGTTCGCGGCCGCGTCCCTCTTCCTGCTTCCGTCCCACTCCGAAAATTTCGGACTCGTGATTGCCGAGGCCCTCGCCGCCGGGGTTCCGGCCTTGGTGACGGACTCCACGCCGTGGCAGGGTCTGCCCGCGCATGATGCGGGTTGGTGCGTGTCGTGGAAAGAATACCCAGCCACCCTGCGCGCCGCCCTCGCCACGGAAGCCACGATGCTCCGACAGATGGGCGCGAAAGGTCGCGCCTGGATGGCGAGTGACTTCACGTGGGAGAAATCCGCCCGGATCCTGACCGAATTTTACCGCGAACTGCAGCATGGCTAAGGAGCGATCAACCTCGAGCAGCCAACGCCGCTCTTCCAGTGGATCGGACCGGCACCAACCGGGCGTGGGAAAGACGCTGGAGAACGCGGTTCTGCTGCACCTGGGCGTCCTGATCGTCGGCCTTTCCTGGTGGTTTGGCGGTCAGTCGACCGGAGCACGACAGGGTTTGTTGGCGTGGGGCAGCCTGGGGATCGTCCTGTTTTTCATCGCCTCCGGCCAGCTGCGCCAAACCGGAAGACTGGATTTCAACCCGCTGGTCCACCTCTGGCCACTGCTCCTCTTTGATGCCTTGGTGGTGGTCAGTTGTTTCAATCCCTCGACGCGCATCGTGCTGCAGGAGGGCGAAGAGATGTTTCTCCACACCGCCCCCGCCTGGTCGTGGCTGCCCAGCTCGGCGCGGCCCGACTTGTCCTGGCGGGAACTGTGGATGCTCAACGGCATCGTGATCTCATGCTACAATGCCTTCATGGTCCTGCGGAGTCGCAGCGTGCTCCGGCGATTGCTCGGACTCACGGCCTTGAATGCGCTCGTCCTCGCCATCTTCGGGACGTTCCAAAAGCTCAGTGGCGCCAAGGCGCTTTGGTTCGGCTTGGTGCCGACGCCCCAGCCCTATTTCTTTTCGACCTTCGTCTATCACAATCACTGGGGTGCCTTCACCACACTGAATGTCGCAGTCTGCCTCGGCCTGCTGTTTCACGCCTATCGCCGCGGTGGGCATCGGGACTTCTGGCATTCGCCCGTGTTGCTTGGCGCCGTCGCGATTGTTTTCGTCGCCGCCACCGCCCCGCTCAGCGCCTCTCGATCCACGACGGTTCTCCTCGCCTTCTTCCTTTGCGGCGCGTTCGTCGATTTCCTGTTTCACGTTATCCGCCGGCGACGCGGCCGCAGTGAATCCGCGGTGCTCCCCCTGGGAGGGATCAGCCTGGCCGCGCTCCTGGCCCTCGGCGGCGTCGCTTATCTGGCGCAGGATGTCATCCAGACCCGCGCCGTGCATACCGCGGCGCAGATTGAGGAACTGCGCTCTGAAGCCGGTCTCACCTCCCGCTTGCAGCTTTACCGCGACACGGTGCGCATGGCGGCGGAGAAGCCTTGGTTCGGCTGGGGTTTGGAGTCCTACGGAGATGTCTTTCGGATCTTCAATGCCCAGCGACCCAAAGAACGGTGGTTCGGCCAGCGGATCTACCTCGAAGCCCACAGTGACTGGCTGCAATCGGTGGCCGAAACCGGACTCACGGGTACGGCTTTGTTGATCTGCCTCGGGCTGGCACCCCTGCTCGGCGTGTCGTGGCGACAACTGCAATCCAACCTGCCTCATTACCTGCTCGCCGGGTGCGGACTGGTGCTGCTCTACGCGTGGGTGGAATTCCCCTTCGCCAATCCGTCGGTCTTGGTCGCTTTCTGGACCTGCCTCTACGTCACCGCCCGCTACGCCCGGCTTGATCTTCGCTCGCAGCGCGCTGAGAACCATGACCCCCATGCCTGACCGCGCACCCATCTCCGTCCTCATTCCCGTGAAAAACGAGGCCGGCAATCTGCAGGCCTGCCTCGACTCGGTCGCGTTCTGCGATGAGATTGTCGTCGTCGATTCCGGCAGCACCGACCAAACGCGCCAGATTGCGGAAAAAGCCGGCGCGAAGGTGGTCGATTTTCACTGGAACGGCGAATTCCCGAAGAAGAAAAATTGGGCCCTGGCCCACGTCACCTGGAAGCACGAATGGGTCTTCATCATCGATGCCGACGAGCGCTCCACTCCCGCGCTGGAAGCCGCGTTGCGCGCCGCCGTGGCCGAGCCGAATCCCCTGCCCGCCGGCTATTACGTCAACCGACGCTTCTGGTTCCTCGACGGTTGGTTGAATCACTGCGGCTACTTTCCCAGCTGGAACCTGCGCTTTTTCCGGCATCGCGCCGGACGCTACGAGCGCGGTCCGGTGATCGGCGAGACCAACAGCGGCGACAACGAGGTGCATGAGCACGTGCAACTCGAGGGCACGGCGGGCTACCTCGCCGGCGAAATGGAGCATTACGCGTTTCCGGATATCGCGACCTGGGTGGAGAAGCACAATCGCTACAGCAATTGGGAAGCCCGGCTCCAGGTTGCCGGCGACGACCAGACCCCGGCGACTGGATTGGATCGCACCCTGGCGCGCAAGCGCTGGCTCCGGCGACTCGCGTGGAACCTTCCCTTCCGCGGAACTTTGCGTTTTCTCTACCACTATGTCTGGCGCGCTGGGTTTCTCGATGGCTACCGCGGTTTTGTTTTCTGCCGCTTGATGGGCTGGTATGAGTTCCTCAATGCCAGCAAGGCCGCCGAGCTGCGGCGGAAACGCTAAAATTGCGCCAGCCCAAGATCATTTTCGTCAACCGCGTTTATTGGCCCGACGAGGCCGCGACGGCGCAGTTGTTGACCGATCTGGCCACCGAATTGGTCACCCGCGGATGGCAAGTGCACGTCGTCACCTCGGGAAACGGTTCGGCATCCTGTGCGGGCGTCGCGGTGCACCGTGTTGGTGGAACGGGTCCGCGCGACAACCTGCTCCGTCGATTCTGGCATGATTGCCGGTTTCTGCTCGAAGTCCGTCGGGCGGTGAAACGGCTCGCCGAGCCGGGGGACGTCGTGGTGTTGAAGACGGATCCGCCACTCCTGGCGGTCGCCCTTACGGCAACCGCCCTCGCGCGTGGTGCCCGGGTGCTGCACTGGATCCAGGACATCTATCCCGAGCTTGTGCCCCGGCACGCCGGACGCTGGCTTTCCCCCTGCTTCGCCCCCCTGCGCTGGCTGCGCAACTGCGCTTGGCGCGACTCGCGCCATTGTCTCGTGCCCAGCGCGGACATGCGCCCGCTGGTCGAACAGTCGGGTGGTCCCGCGGTCAGCGTGACCGTCATCCCGAATTGGGCACCGCGCGACCTCGAGTCACCGGCAACGGGCGTCGCGGTAGCCCAGCTGCGCAGCACCTGGGGCCTCAGCGGCAAGTTTGTCGTCGTCTATTCTGGCAACCTTGGCCGCGTGCACGAATTCGACACGCTGCTCCGCGCCGCCATCCTCCTCCGCCACGACGACGCGGTGGTTTTTGCCATGGTTGGCGACGGTCCGCGACGCGCGGAAGTCGAGACCTTCGTCGCCCAGCAAGCCCTGGCCAACGTGCGGTTTTTTCCCCTGCAACCCCGCACCGAGCTGTCGACCTCTCTCGCGGTCGGCGACATTCACCTCGTCAC
>JAUXOH010000113.1 GCA_030682505.1 Candidatus Didemnitutus sp.
TATGCCGAGTATCTGGAGAATCCGCCGGATTTGCGCCCGTTGATCGCGGAGGGGCGCAAGGTGATCGGGCTGCGGACATTCTCGAAAATCTATGGCTTGGCGTCGTTGCGGGTGGGCTACGGCTACGGAGCGAAGGAATTGATCGCGATTGTTCAGCGCACGCGTCAGCCGTTCAACGTGAACGCGGTGGCCGCCGCCGCGGCGACGGCCGCGCTGGATGACGAGGCCTTTGTCGAGCGATGCCGCCGCGAGAACCGGACGGGCTTGCAGCAGTTGGGCGATGGCTTCGGCAAGCTGGGCTTGGAGTTTGTGCCGGGCTCGGGAAATTTTCTGCTCGTGAAGGTGGGGGATGGCATGGAGGTCTTTGCCGCGTTGCAGCGTCGGGGTGTGATCACCCGGCCGGTGAAGCCCTACGGCCTGCCGGAATGGCTGCGCGTGAGCGTGGGCACGCCAGAACAGAATGACCGTTTGCTCGCCGGCCTCACCGCCGTGCTGCTGAGCCGGGCCTAAGGAGGTCCCTTGGTGGTCGCGCGAGAGAGATGGGTCCGCAGTTCAGCGAGCAGGGGCTTCTGCTCGGGATGCAGCAGATTGAAGTCGCGGCCAAACTCCCGATAAGCGAACTCGAGCACCGTGCGCGAGGGTTGGCGCATTGCCATCAGCTGGCGCACGTGGCCGGGCAAGGTGTCGAAATGATGATAGTGGGCCTCTAGGCGGACCAGGCTGGTGAGTGCGGATTGGTTGAGCCGATCCAAGGCCACGGCGCGGCTCAGAAGGGTGCGGGCATGGTTGGGATGACCCAACGTGATCAGGCGAGTGGCGAGGGTGTGAAGATTCTCGGCCCGCAGATTCGGCTGGATCAAGAGGTGCTCCAGGTACAACCGGGCATCGTCCGGGCGATTCAGCCCGGTGTGCGCGACGGCTTGCAGGCTGTCGAAGACCGCGGCAAAGCGCTCCGCCCCCTTTGGGTTTGCGGTGGTATAGGCGCGAATGAGGTCGAGGCCCTCAGCGTATCGACCGGCAACAATCGTTGCCTCGGCGGCCATGAGGGCCGGGGCTTCGACCGGCCAATCATTTTGGTGAAAAACTCTCGCGATGCGGTTGACCAACTCGGGTCGGCCGGTGTTGGCGGCGAAATCACCCAAGGCGAGCAGCGCGCCTTGATCTTGACCGAATTGGTCGAGGTAAGACTGGATGCCGCGCTCGAGCGCCTCCGAGTCGCGCAGCTGATGGTAGAGATAGAGAAAATCGACCCGTGGCGCGTGGGAGAGCGGGTTGGTCGAAAGTCGCAGCGTGGCGTTGAGCACGATCTGCCGGGTCTGCCCAAGGTCGCGGCGAATCTGACCGATCAAGTTGAAGGCTTCTTCGCTTGCGGTGCCACGTTGGACGAGGTCGTCCAGGCGCAGGAGGGCCAGCTCGGCATAGCCTCTTTCGACATCGATCCGAGCTTGGAGCAGGGCCCCTTCGGGCGTTTGCTCGAGGCGATGGACTAACACCAAGGACTGAGCGCGGTCGAGGTTGCCGCGAAAGTAGGCGATGGTCGCGGCATAAAATCCAACGAGCTGTCGGTGCACAAAGCGGGGCCGGGCGAGCAGTTGTTCGCAGGCAAGCGCGAGCTCAGCATCATACTGAAATTCGAGCAGAAATTGCAGACTCGCTTTCAGATAATCGAGATCTTGAGATAGATTAATAAGGTTATCACTAATCACGCGGTGAGCCAAATCGGGGCGGCGATAGACCACATAGAGGCGGGCTAGGCCCAGGCGACCACCCGTGTTGCGGGGCGAGCGAGCCACTCCGACGCGATACAGGTGGAGGGCGCGGTCAAATTCGAGCAGAGCGACTGCGGAGCTTGCCTCTTCAAGATGATGTTCGCCAATGGATTGACGCAGATTTTCCCATCGAAACGGGAGAACAATGTCGACCCACACGGCCTGCCGCACACCCTTGATCGAGCGGAGATAGCCCCAAAGCGCCACACTGCTTGCAATCCACGCCAAAGTAAGCAATGCAATCAGGACGCCCGTAATCGGCTTCCAACGGAGAACCACCATGCCGCGACTGTCACGGTCAGCGAATGATTTAAGGAAGCTTGAGCCGAAGCGCTTCATGGGAATTCGAGCAGGAATCCAGCCGGGCCCTCAGCTTGATGGGAAATTAGAAGCGCAGCCGATCAACGATAAAGAAGATTATGGCCTTGATACCGAAATATCTTTGTATCTTTCTGATCAACTGAAGTTCGTCGGACTTTTCAGTCTTCATTTACACCTACGCACGCCAATGAAAACAAACCTTAGAATCCTCCTTCTGACTGCATTGACCAGCATCAGCCTTAATGCGGCGCCATTCATGGCGTTAGGCGACAACGCCGAACTCTTTTTGACTGCTACGGCCTCGGTAACCGTCGACGACAACATCTACCTGCGCAACACGAACGAAGTTGACGACATGATCTTCACTTTCGAGCCGGGTGTTGATTTGGTGTTCGGGCGGAATGCGTTGACCTCGGGAAATTTCTACTACCGCCACAAGATCCTCCGTTACAGCGATGTTTCGGCGCAGGACACGGACTTGGTCAATGTCGGTTTCAATTCCCTCTATAACAACGGCAAGTCGAAGGTCGACGTGGGCGCATCCTACACGGAAACCGCGCAGAACGAGCCGAGCGCCCCTGGCGCCATTGTCCCACTCAACCTGACCAACATTCGCGCACTCGGTGAAGTCGGCGCGACGGAGAAGACTTCGATCGGGGCCGGCGTGCGTTACGACAACTCCGATTATCAATTGGGCGGCTCCTACCGCGACAGCGAAATCTGGAGCGTGCCGGTCGATGTCTATTTCGAGTATTCGCCGAAGCTCGAGTTGAGCCTGGGCTATCGCTACCGTTCTACCGACCTTTCGGGTACGGCGATCGATAACAAAGATCATTTTGCCAGCATCGGTGCGCGGGGCGAGTTCACCCCAAAACTGGTCGGTCAGGTCCGGGTTGGTTATGCCAAGCGTAACTTCAGCAGCACCCTCGCGGACCAGAATAGCATCGGTATCGAATCAAACCTGACCTATGCCTTCTCCCCCAAGACAAATTACCTCATCGGGGTGACCAATGATTTCGGCAATTCGGCAACGGGCGATTCGACCGAAACCCTTTCCTTCAACTTCGGCGCGAACAGCAAGTTTGATGAGCAGTGGAGCTGGAATGCCAACGTCGTTTTCCGCTCCGTCGATTATCCCACGCGGACGGACAACTACTTCGAGGGCGGATTCGGGGTTTCGTACACCTACAGTGCCTTCGTGAATTTCACGGCCTCGGTGAAGCATAGCAAGCAAAGCGCCGATTCCGCGGCCTTCGAGTTCTCCAACAACGTGTTCAGCATTGGGGCGAACATCCGCTACTAATTTACCCGAGCGTTTTTGCTGGCGGAAGAGGATCGGCGGCGATCCTCTTCCGTTTTTCTATTCCTACATGAGAATACTACTTCTGCTCGGAGCGATTGGCTTGGGGTTCTGTTCAACCAGCAACGCCCAGAACAGCGGGGTCGCGGTGGAGGTGGACTATGTGCTGCAACCGCTCGATCTCCTGCGCATCGTCGTCTTTCAAGAGCCGGATCTCGAGCGCCAGGTGCGCATCAGCCAAGAGTACACCATCCACCTTCCGTTGATCGGCACGGTGGATCTCTCGGGCCGGTCGGTCCGGCAAGCCGAAGAGCTGCTGCGCGAACGATACGATGCCGACTTCCTGAAGAATCCGCAGATCACGATTACGGTTCTGGAATACACCGTGCGCACCGTGCAGGTCCTTGGGTCGGTCAACCAACCCGGCGCGATCGCCTTCACGCCGGAGCAACAAATGGGCATGCTGGAAGCAATTGCCCGCGCCGGTGGCTTCAATCGCCTTGCAGAACGTCGCCGCGTGCGCCTGACGCGCACCCTGTCGGATGGCCGCTCGGAAAATGTCACCATCAATGTCGACGAACTCATCCAAGGCAACTCCACCGAAAAGTGGCTGCTGAAGAAGGGCGACATTATCTTCGTCCCTGAACGCATTCTTTAAGTCAATGGAACCGCAACAATCTGAAAAGGGTTCCGGCTCCGGCGCCTATCCCTACACCTACTACGGCAATAACCAAGGGGACTATGGCGGTGCCGACACCACGATGCAGCGCGGTTTTCAGGATTACGTCCTGATTCTGCGCGAACGCGTTTGGTATATCCTGGTCGTCTTCCTCTTGGTCTTCAGTTCGGCCGTCGTCTACACTTTCACGCGGACGAAGGATTACATGTCGGTCGCGAGCGTGCAGATCTTCCGCCGCGATCCGGTCGTCATGCAAATCCAAGGCGTGGTGGATAATGAAATCCGCTCGGCCGAGGACCTTAACACCCAGGTGAAAGTCTTGGAAAGCCTGACCATCGTCAAGAATGTGGCGGATCGTTTGACGGGGGAAGACCTCCGGCAGTTTCTTGCCCCTTACGTCAAAGGGAACGGCGACGACGAACCGGTCGACGCGGCCCGCATTATCTTCGGCAATCGCAAGGTTGTCCCGGTCCGACTCAGTTTGATCATCCAGGTGCAGTATACGCACCCCGACAAGTTTGTTGCCGCCAAGGTTGCGAA
>JAUXOH010000122.1 GCA_030682505.1 Candidatus Didemnitutus sp.
ATCGATTTCTAAAAGCGTCAACTTTCAGACTGCGGAAAAGATAGTAGAGTTGGTGAGGTTCCGGGATGGAGGCAGTGCGGCGCTGGAGGTGGAGCACGCGTCCCTCGCGTTTGCCGAATTGGTTGTAGTGTTCCTGCGCTCCCTGCTCGTGCGGAATTCCCTCCGTATCCAGGTAGGCTTTCACATCGGGGTACCGGGCAAGGTAATCCAGCCAGTCAGGTTTGGTCCCGGGCACGACATTGCGAAACTCGATGACGTTGACGCCCGGTTGGGGCTTGAGCGTGAGCTTTTGGATCAGCCACCGCGTGGAGCCTTCCCAACGGTAGCTCTTCGCAATCTCGCCGTTGAAGACGACGTCGATGTCGGCGCTTTCGCGGGCGTGCAGGCAAAGCTCAAATTGAAGTTCAAGCAGGCCCTGCTGCAAACCGGCCGGGATCTCGAGGCGGAGGACCGGGGTCTTGACCCAGCGGATCATCGGCAGGTTCCACTGGGGATAGGGGCCCTCGGGCGATGCGAGTCCCTCCGTGGCGATGGCGGAGCCTGGTCGGCTTGCGACCAGTTCACTGGAAAACAGCAGGAGCGGATCGTGGGGGGTTTCAACCTCCGGAGGTTGATCACGGAAGAGATAAGGGAGATCGGTGGCGCCCAAGCTCCGACCGTCACCCGCATCGCGGATCTGGAGGGTGAAGCGGCGGAAGGAACGGGTGACAGACGCAATAGCCTCGCCCGTCTCCGAGAAGGTCGCCAATTCCTCCGAAGTCTGGTCGTCGTAGTCCACGCCCACGATCAATCGGGCATGGTCGGGCAGATTCAACCCCCGCACCTTGATCTGGAGGGACCGGTACCGGTCGGGTGCCCGGGGGGCGTAATGAAACTCGACCAGCACGTTGCGATCGGACTGGCCAGCGGGGGTCTGATCCGCCTGCGGCACCAAGCCGTAGTAATCCAGCGCGGGTTGGCCCTGGCCAATCGTGCCGAGAAACTCCACACCCGCGGTCGCCTTGTCCGGGAACTCGACGATCGTGTAGGAGGAAAGTTGCTCGATGTTGCTGTAGGCAACCTTGCGCGGAAAGCCCCAGTGGGAATAGACGTTGTAGGCCGAGGGATCGGTTTGATCGAAAGACGTGAAGCGTTGATTCCGGCCCAGTGCCATGAGCAGGAAAATGCGTTCATTGCCATCGGTGGAAATCACATTAACCCGCGGCTGGTCGGTGACGCGCTGGACCATGACCGGGGGCAGCGTCGGCAGGGCCTGCGGCACTGGCGTTCCGGCCCAGAGCGGGGCGTACGGACGGCTGCTGTTGCTGAACAGATAGATCCCCGCCAGCCAGACAGTGGTGGCGGCCAGGGTCGTGAGCAGGAACCGGGTGCTGCGGGGAAAGCGAGCAGCTCCCGCTTCAATAGCGGCGCCGAGGCACGGGCTCATCACCAGGATGGCGAGGACGAAATACCGTTGGTTGTAGAGAGACCACTTGTTGAGCAGAAAATAGGTCGCCAACCAACCCAAGCCTAGCGCCGCCAGCCAGACCAGCGGCGTGGACACCCGACGGAAACGCACCAAGCAATAGATCGCACCAAGGAAGACCAGTGGCCCGGTGAAACCGAACCAGACGTGGTCTTCGTTCAGGTCCGGTGGGAACAGATAGAGCGGCGAAAAGGCAAATGCCTCGTTCCAATTCGGGAAGATCGTCCGTTGGCCCCAGGTGTTGAGCATGCTCGTGAACTGTAGGTCGAAGGTGAAGCGGTGCAGCGGCTCGAGAAAAAGCTGCACGAGGTAGGCTTCACTCGTCTGCACGACGCAACCGAGCGAGAAGGGGCGGTTGAGCGTGAAATCGTAGGTCTTGTTGATCCACTCCCCCTTTTCCCAGAGGTTGATCAGGGCGAACGGCGAGGCCAGCGCGAAGGCCAGCAACCCGGGCAGCAACCACGCCTTGATCCCGGTGAAGAATCCCCGGACGTCGCCGCGCCGCCAGTGCTGCCACGCCAGGGTGAGCAGAATCAGCCCGGCCACCGGGCCGAAGAACACGATCGTGAGCTTGGAACCCGCCGTCAGACCAGCCGCGAGCCCGCCGAGCAGCGCGTCACGGGTCAGCCGGGTCAACCGCCAGCGCAGGGCGAAAACGAGCGCGCCGAGCAGACCGGCCGCCGTGGGAAGATCGTTGGTCGTGGCCGTGGCCTGCGCGAGGATCTGGGTCGAGGTGAGCGCCAGCCATGTGGCGATCAGGGCGGAATTTACCGAGCACGCCCCTTGACGGGCGAGCCGATAGACCGCCAAGCCTGCCCCCGCCCAGGCCGTCAGATTGATGAAATTGAGGAACTGCAACGGCGGGCTGTAGATCAGGGCGCAGAGCTGCAACAAATTGTAGTTGAACGGGAAAAAAATCTGACGGGGGTTCCCCGTCGCAAAGTGGGCCAGGCTGTCCTGCCCCAAGTAGAACATCGTCCGGGGCAGATGGTAGGTCAGCGAATCATAGTTGTTCGGCACGTAGGTGCCGGCAATCCGGAGGCTGGCCCAAACCAGCGGAATGAGCGTGAGAACAAATGCGCCAAGCAGCCAAGGGTTGAACTGTTCGTGCGGCTTGGGGGTTTCCGCTTGGACGGGTTCCAGACGCAGCCGCCGCAGCACCAGCCACGTGAAGATCGCCAGCAGCACTGACGTGCGGAAAAACCATGCTGGCTCGCCCAAGCGGGACAGGCTGGCGAGCAGCAGGCTGGTGACGACGATATTTCCCCAAGCCAGCAGGAGAGTAGCGAGGATCCGTTCGATGCCGGGACGAACCACTCGGCCCGCGGCCAGACCGGACGCACCAAGCAAACAGATCGTGTGGGCGAGAAGAAGCACCATGCTAGTTCCCGGGTTTCAAGGTGAGATAGAGCGCGCAGCAGCCGAAACATCCCATGAATCGCCCATGGCCCCCTGCGGCCCATTCGTCGGTGGCTTTCTTGACGCCGAGATGGCCGGTGTCGTTTTCGCGATTGAGAAAATCATGAATCAGCACCGGCGTGCCGTAGGGCAGGTAGAGGCTGAGTATTCGCAGATCAGCAGCGACCCCTTCGTAGGTGTGGTCTCCGTCGAGAAAGACCATCGTGGGGGAGATTTCCCAACGCCGCACAAAGTCCTGCAGGACCCCGTGAAAGAGATGGCAATAGTCGCCCAGCTTGGCTTCGGCGAGTGCGGCGCGGGTGCGGGCAATCGAGTCGCTGTCGATGTCGATGCCGAAATACTGTGGCCGCATGGTCCGGGCCGGATTGGCCAAGGCACCGCGGAGTGCCGCCGTGGCGGAGCGGCCGCCAAAGGGGCCGATTTCGAGGATCACATCGCCGGCGTGATAACCCATTTCATAAAGCTTGAAGGTATCGCCCGGCGTCTGCCAGCCGGGCAGGTGGGAAGTCAGTGCGAAAATATGGGCGTGCTCCTCCGAGAGATGATCACCGGCGGTCGGCCAGGATGGCCGATGTTGTTCCATCGTTTTGTGACTGGCGCATTCATCCAGGGGATAAGTGAGGCCGGGCGGGTTGTGACCGGTTCCGCTTTGCTCATGACCGGCGAGAAAAACATGCCAGCGCTCCTCGTGCGCCCACATCGAGAAGCGACTGACGGCATATTGCCGGGCCCAAGGCCCGGCCACCTTCATGAACCGTGCGTCGTCGAGAGTCTGGCGGATGGCGGCGATCATTCCGGCTGTGTCCCCGTTGCCCACGAGTCGCCCAGTAATCTCGTTGCGGATGATTTCTGCCACGCCGCCCGCTTGGAAGGCAATGACGGGCACGCCGCAGAGCTGGGCTTCCATGATAGTCTGGCCAAAGGCTTCCTCGGTTGCGGTGCCGATGAAAAGGTCGGCCGCTTGGTAAATGGCAGCCAGTTTGCGAGCCTCCAAGTGATAGCCCAAGCCGATGAGATCGGGAATCTCGTGGGCATTGTGGCCAAAGGCGGCGAAGGTATAGAGGTCCTTCAAAGCGGCAATGATGTCGCGCAGGTGCTGGCCGCCCTTGCGATCTTCCTGAAAATTGACGGCGGCGCACAGCACGACCGGTTTGTCCACGGGCAGGCCGAGTTGCTCGCGGGCGGCGTCTTTTTCGCCGGGCTTGAAGACGAATTCATCCGCGCCGAGTTCGATGGTCACGACGGAGCGGCAGGCCGGCAGGGCCGTCTTGAACATGTCACGACTCCAGCGGCTGTTCGCGACCACTTCCACTCCGCGCGGTCCGGCGAAAATTTCTCGCCTGATCTGCCACGCACCGGCGATCAAGGCTGGCTCCAGAGCGGGGTAGTGGGTCGCGGTCGGGCAAGTCGCATCGCAACCGGTCAGGTAAAGTTGGCACGAGCCGGGGTAGGCGCACCGGCCGGTGTAGAGATAGGCATCGTGCAGGAAGGTGATCACCCGGCAGCCGATCTGGCCCAGGGCGGGCAGCAGGCGAAACGGCCAACGCGCCGCGTGAAGGTTGCCGACAAGAACGACGGATGGCTTGAAGCGCGCCACTTCCATCAGGAGACCGGCGATCACCGTGTCGTCCGACATCTTCCTGCCTCCTTCCAGATGATTAACCTCGCGGATCCCAAGCCAGAGGTCGGGATCGATCGGTCGGGTGGCGACGTCCTCCAGGCGGATGCCGCCCGGTGACCAGGCCAGCACGCCGACCTCGATGCCCAGAGAAAGCATGGCTTCCACTTGGCGGGCCTGAGCGATGCCGGCACCGTATTGGAAACTCACATCGTTCAGGAAGAGGATGCGCTTCGGCAGATCAGGAGTGCGGCGCTTGTCTGGGGCGGGATTCATCACTGCAGAGTTAGGCGGAAGTTTTCTTCAGCAGAAACACGCCGGTAATGGCTGGACCGACATGACTGCGGTAGCAGTCATCAAGGTAGCGGAGGTGTTGTTTCAGGTGCTTGCGAATCAACTGCAGGAACTCCGCGTCGAACATCATGCAATATTGAAGGTAATTCAGGAAAAAGACGCTGAAGCTTTTGAATTCGGGCAGGTGGGGCGGAGCGAAATCGCTGAAGGTTGCGTTGGGCAAATACCGCAAAGTCAGCCCGTTTCTCGCTCCCAGTTCAGAGAGCTCGTTGGGGACGAACAGGTGCTTGTCTTCCGCGGTCGTCTTGTCGATGTCGCGGCGGCAGTAGAATTTGACGGTGTCAGTGAAGTCGCACAGCTGTTTCTCCCACGCCGGCAACAGCTCGATCTTCTCGGCCCGCAGGACCGCCGGGATGAATTGGGCGACGGCTGCCATGAGGACATAACCGCTTTCGTTTGGCTCCGCACCCATGACCAACGCCCCGCCGGGCCTCAAGGTTCGCGCGCAAGAGGCAATGAACTCATCGACGTTCAGGATGTGGTGCAGGGTCGAGCGCATGGCGATGACCGAGAACATGTCAGGTGGCAGCTGGGTCAGGTCGTCAGCATTCAGCAGGGCAAAATGTTGCCGGGCCGGAAGGCCATCTCCGCTGCCAAATTGACTTTGAGTCAGTCGCAAAAAGGTGGACGACGGATCCGTAATCAGGATGTCGGGTCCGGGATAGTGGTGCGCGAGACCATAGGTCAGGCGGCCGGTTCCACATCCAATTTCCAATGCCGGACCGGTGGTGTTGATTTCGTTGGACGCCAGCAGTGCGCACAGACCTTGCCCTTCCTCGGGTTCCCCCGCGCTGACTCCATACTGGGTGTCGTATTGGTCTTCAGCATGCGCATAAGGGCGCTCCGCCGAAATCTGGACGAAACCGCGCCATCGGGGCAGGCTGGTGATCCAAGATTGGAAGGTATCGGCAACGGGAGGCATGGGAAGAGACGGGGTGCGGTTCGGCTAGGGGACAATGCGGAGTGCGGTGTTGACTGCTCGCAATTCGGGAAGATACGGGACATCGGGGCCGCCCGTTTTCTGGTTCTTGTGTTGTCTGAAAATGGCGAGGATCTCCGGCAGGGCGAGGATTTGCGCCCCCGCGCGGGCCAGGCGCACCCACAAGTCGTAATCCATGCTATAGTAGAGGTCTTCGCGCACCAGGTTGCCGGCACGCTTGAAAATCTCGCGGCTGAAAAACACCTCAGGTTGGTGAAAGAAGTGTCCCTTGAGCCAACAATTGTCCAAATCGAGAAGGTCAATCAGCGGCAACGGCACGATGAGGCCGATGGGCAGGGAGCAGCGATGGATGTGATCGGGGCGCGGCTCCAAATCCACCACGCGCGCGCACCGCCCGACGACCATGTCAGTCTGATGAAGCAAGAAGGTCTGGCCGACGGTGTACAGGGAGCCCGGAGCCAGTCGGTCATCGCTGTTCAGCCAGGTCAAAACCTGCCCCGTGGCCCGTTGAAACCCCTTGTTCAGCGCGTGCGATTGTCCTTGGTCTTTTTCGCTCGCCCACCACGTCAGTCGGGACGCGTATTTTTGAATGATTTCCACCGAACCATCGGTCGAGCCGCCGTCGACAATGATGTATTCGAGGTTCGGATAATTTTGATCGAGCACCGAACGGATTGTTTCTTCCAGATAGGGGGCCTGGTTGAAGCTGACGGTGACCACCGAGATCTTCGGCCATTCAGCTGACAGGGTCGGTCGGCTGGGATAGGCCTCCTGCGGCCGGACATTCGGCCAGTTGATGGCCATGCTGCTGGTGGGCAAGATCTGCCCCAGCCAACTCTGCGGCGGGCGGAAGCACAGCAGGGTATCGTCGAGAATGACGGTGCGGGCGGAATCCGGTGGCAACCACTCGACCCCGGCCTTGTGGCCGCTGATGAAAAGTTTGTGGTTGGGTTGAAGCCTTCCGATCAGGCAGGGCAACACGACTGGGGCATCTGCGTCGTGAAAGGCGACGGCGTCAAATTCGGCGATTCCGGCGCAATAGGTGAAGCTCCCGAGTCCCCGGCCCTCCCGTTGGCCGAAGAGCAGGTAGTGGTCCCAACCGCTCGGCAACAGACCCTTGGCCACGGCATCCCCGACATCGGGATTGGCCTGCAGATAGCCCTTTTCGTTAAACAAGCTGTCGATCTGCGCCAGCCATTCCCACAGTGACTCCCGCCAGAAATGCACCAAACCCTGCCGGCCATCGGCGTATTCCTTCGGGCAGCCGTAGACTTCGACGTAAGTTCCGAGGACCGACAGCCACAAGATATGGGGGAGCAAACTCGGGTGAAATTGGGCGACCACCACTTTCCGGAGGTGGCGGGCATAGGGCTCGAGAGCCGCACGGACGATTTCCTGGTTCTGTGCGGCGCCGGCCGCTTGGTGTTGCCGCAACTTTTCCTGAACTGCGTCCAACTGATTCCTCAGACTGGCAATCTGGACATCCCGCTCCGCCGCGACTTTGATGTGGGCTTGGATTTCAGCCTCGAGAGTCTTGAGGTAGGCGACATTGCGGGCGAGATCGTCATAGGACGTTTTGAGCTTCTCCTGCAGAAAATGAATGGATTTCAACCGCTCGCCGCGGTCCTTGTCCATTTTGCGCAGGTCGACGACCGCCTTTGCGCAGTCCTCCTTGATTTGGCGCACGTAGGCGAGGGTATGCGCCTTGTCCGCCCGGGCTTCGTCAATGATCCGGCGCGAGTCGGCTTGATTCCTCTCGTGAGCGGCGCGGCTCGCCGCTTGCTCGATGGTGGCGGCGCGGAATTGCTCGAGCAAATGGACCAAGGCATGGGCGACCCGCGGATCATCCTGGCGGTCGGGCGGAAGCACATCGGGAGTCTCCGCAACCGGATCTGTCTTGGCGTTGAGAAGATCCAGATACGGTCGATAAACAAGCTCGCGCAATTCTGGCGTCAGGCGGATCCCGTATTTGAGCAGGCCGGGATCGTAGAGCTGGTTTTCCACGTGGACCAGCCCTTGGAAATGAAAGGAGATCAGCGGTGACTGGTTGATGAGCAAACCCTGCTTGCCCGCGATTATTTCGCAGTCTTGAACATTCCACGGAGCAACTTGGGCGCCCGGATGGGAGATGATGATCGTCCCAGGATACCGGAAACTCCAAGCGTCGAGGTATTTTTTTTCGGCGAAGCGATCTGACTCGACGAGATTGAAGCACCAGCGGGCGCATCGGGCGGCCCAATCAGCAGCGCAGGTCAGACCCGTTGAGTCGTGACGCAGGGAGACCCACGCAGGATTGAACTTTCCGTAACGCTCCAAGTGGGCGAGTGAGGGGGAAAAGCGCTGCGGGGTGATCGCGATGGAAGCCGCGCCGATCTCGTCGAAGATCGGTTGAAGCGAACTGTAGAAGAACAGGTCCGCGTCGACAAAGGTGAGAAGGTGGCTGTCGGACAACTCCTGCAGCCGGTGCAGGATCAGCCATGACTTGCAGGTCAGGGTGAACTCGTCGTTTGTCCGATCGGCGCGAGCTGCCGCCAAGGAGGGATGTTTTTGCACCAGGTCGGCGATGGGCAGCAGCTCAATTTGCGGGAGCTTCTGCGCGCTCAACTCTGCTTTCACCTGGTCGTCCAGACAAAGCACGGTGAGCACAAAACCGCCGGCATGGGTTTTCAGCGAATGATACAGCGCCAGTCCGCGGGAGAGGGATTGGGAATCAAAGCTGGTGCAAAAATATCTCATGAAGGTCGCGATCGGGTGGGCGAACGGCCGGGTTCAACAGCGTGGGTTGATACCGGCAAACCGCCCAAGGAAATCCAGTCAAAAGGAACGAGTTGCACGGGACAGGCCAGCTGAAAAATTTCACCGACTGGCCAGCCGGATCCAGCGGATCGGATCCCAAGCCCTGCCGATGATCGCAGACTCCGCTTCAGGATGGCAATTTCTTGAAGAGGAAAACCCCGGTGATGTCGGGTCCGGGGTGGCTGCGATGGCACTCATCGATGAACCTCAGCTGGTCCTTCAGGTGCACACGGATCAACGTCATGAAGTCGACCGGGAAACTCATGCAGTATTGCAGGTAGATCAGGAAGGAATTGCTGAAGCAGTGAAAACTATGGATGTAGGGCGGAGCGAAGTCGCGGAAAGACGCGGTGGGGAAGAATTGCAACTGCAAGCCGTGCGCCGCCCCCAGCCCGGCCAGCTGGTGGGGACTGAAGAAATGTTTGTCCTCGGCCGTGGCTTTTTCGATGTCCCGCAGGCAGCAGAACTTGACCGTGTCGGTGAAATCATTCAGCCGCTCGGTCCACGCCGGAAGCATGTCAACGCCAGCCGCCTTGAGGGCGTTCGGGATGGATTGGGCCACCGCTGCCATTAGCAGATAGCCGCTCTCGCACGGTTCCGCACCCATGATCAAGGCCCCGCTTGGCCGGAGGATGCGCGCACACGCAGCGATGAAATCGTCCACTTTCAAAATGTGATGCAGGGTCGAGCGGAGGGCGATGACCGAGAACATTCCGGTGGGCAGCAGATGGAGATCGTCGGCGTTGAGCACGGCGTAGTGCCGGCAGGCCGCAAAATCGGACGCACCGTCGAATTGTCTTTGCGTCAGGCGGAGGAACGCGGGGGAAGGATCCGTAATCAACAGGTCGGGGCCCGGATAGTGCCGGGCTAGGCCGTAGGTGAGATAGCCGCTGCCGCAGCCGATTTCCAGTGCCGGACCCGTGGTGTCCACTCGATGGGTCTGTAACAGGGCGCACAACCCTTGGCCTTCCCCGACCTCGGGCGCGGTCAGGCCATACTGGATGTCGTAGGCCTCTTCTGCGTGCATGTAGGGCCGTGCCGGCGAGAGTTGGAGCCAGCCGCGCCATTTCGGGAGCTGTTGGATCCAGTCGGAAAAAGAATCGAAGACAATGCTCATGGGGACCGTTGTCGCTGCTCACAAAGATGACCGGTGGGCGGCGTTGACTGTGCGCAGTTCGGTCAGGCGGTGCTCCGGGCGGCCGCCGGTTTCTTGTGTCGGGTGCTCGCGGAGAATCGCCAAGATTTCCGGGATGGTGAAGATCTGCGCGCCGGCCTTCGCCAAGCGGACCCACAGATCATAATCAATGCTGTACGCAAGATCTTCGTGGAGCGAGCCGCCGGCCCGGTCGAAGATTGTGCGCGTGAAGAACACCTCGGGTTGGTGAAAGAACCAACCCTGCCGCCAGCAACCGTCCAGTTCAAGCAGCTGGTCGAGACGGAGCTTCTCAAGCTGGCCGAGCGGGAGGGAACTGCGATGGAGGAGGTGCGGGACGGGCTCGCGGTCGTTGACTAGCGCACAGCGCCCCGCGACGACGTCAGCGGCGTGCAACAGGAAGGTCTGGCCGACCAAATAAAGGCTGCCCGGCGCGAGCCGGTCGCCGCTGTTCAACCAAGTGAGGATCTGGCCGGAGGATTTTCCGAATCCCTTGTTCAGCGCATGCGCCTGGCCCCGGTCCTTCTCGCTGACCCACCACTTCAAACGAGAGGCGTATTTCTGGATGATTTCCACTGTGCCATCGATCGAACCCCCGTCGACGATGATGTATTCAAGATTCGGATAATTTTGGTCGAGAACAGACCGGATCGTCTCTTCCAGATAAGCGCCTTGGTTGTCGTTCACGGTCACCACGCTGATCAGGGGCCATTCCGCCTTCTGCGCGGGCGTGGGGGGATAGATCGCCGCCGGCGTGGGTGCCGGCAGGTGCCGGGAGAGTTCGTTGGTTGGCAGGCAGGGCCCGAGCCAACTGACCGGGGGCTGCTCGCAATACAAGGTGTGACCGAGCAGGTAGCTGCGGCCCTCGCCGGGCGGCAACCAGTCGGTGGGGGGTGTGAATCCACTGATGAAAAATTTCTGGTGGGCTTGCAGGCGACCGATCAGGCCGGGCACCAATCTCGCAGCGTCGCAGCCATCAAAGGCCACCGCGTCAAACTCCGCTAGGCCGGTGTTGTATTCAGGCGTGCCGGACACACGGCCCTCGCGCTGGCCAAACAACAGGTAGTGGTGCCAGCCGCTCGGGAGCTCGCCGCGTGCGACGGCCGATCCGACATCCGGATGGGCCAGCAAGTAGGCTTGTTCGCTGAACAGGCTGTTGATCTGGCCGAGGCGTTCCCAGAGCGTTTCCTTGCGGAAGGCAACAGGGCCGCGCGCGGCCTCCACAAATTCCGGCGGGCTGCCCCAGACCTCAACGCTGACGCCCTGCAGGGAGAGCCACAGGATCTCCGGAAGCAGCCGCGGGTGATAATGGACCACCACCAGTCGCCGGATCTGGCGGGCGTACGGCTCCAAGACAGCGAGAAAATCAGCCTGCTCGACCGCTGCAGCCGGACCCGCCGACCGGGCAAGCTGTTCGCTCAGGCTGGCGATTTGGGCATCCTTGTCAGAGGCAAGCGCCGCCATTTCGGTCTCGAGGTCCTTGAGGCATGCGACATTGCGCTCCAAATCGGAATAGGCGGACTTGAGCTTGTTTTGATGAACGACGAGAGCTTGGCGCTGTTCGTTTCGGTCCGTCTCCATTTCGTGCAGGAACAGGACGGTGCTGGATAATTCCGCGCGAATGCCATCGAGAACCGCTTGGGCGGACGCGCGATTTCGCTCCAATGCGCGCCGGCAGGCAGATTGTTCGCGTTCGGCGGCGCGCCATCGTTCCGTCAACAGGACCAGCGCGTTTCCACAGCGCGGATCGGCGGTGTTCCCCGGGGGCACGATGTCCGGTCGGGGACCGGAGGAACCCTCCGTCTTGGTCAGTTGGTGCAGGTAGGGCAGATAGACGTGGGTGCGCAACGCGGTGGACGGAGCGACATCAAATTTCTGCAGACCGGGATCGTAGAGCCGCAGCGTCAGGTGTGTCACGCCGGAGAAATTGTAGCAGATGAGCGTCCGATCGTTGATCAGGGGTCCCTGATCGGTCGCGATCAGTTGAGCATCCGCGATGTTCCAAGGCGCAGCGTCCAGACCGGGCAGATCGAGGATGACCGTGCCGGCATGCCGTGTCGGCCATTGCTCCAGGTATTTCTGCTCCGCATAACGAGAGGTCTCCAATAGGGTGAAGCACCACGCCGCGCACTCGTCGGCCCAAGCGGCGGCGCAGGCCAAGCCGGTCGAATCGTGGCGGAAAGAAATCCAGCCGGTGCTGAATTGTCCCCGGCGAGCATGGTCGACAAAATTAGCCGAATAGCGAAACGGGACGATGGCGACGGAGGCCTCGCCGATTTGATCATAGACGGGTTGCGGCGAGCTGAAAAAAAACTGACTGGCATCTAGGTAGGTGAGGAGCTCACGCGCGGGCACCTGTCCCAAGCAATGGCGCACCAGCCAGGACTTGCAGGTTAGCTTGAACTCCTCGTCGCTGCGATCGGCGCGGGCGGCGCTCAGCGCCGGGTGTTTTTCCATCAGCTCGGCGACGAGAAGCAAACGGACCCGCGGCAGTGCCCTCGCCTGCAGTCCCGTGGCGGTGGCTTCGTCGAGGCATAGTACGACCAACTCGAAGTCCCCGGCGTGGGTCTGCAACGAATGGTGCAGGGCGAGGCCATGGGCCAGGCGGTCTTGGTCAGCCTGGGTGCAGAAATAATTCATGAGCCGGCCGGCCGCCGTTCCGTCGCGAGGCGGAGTTGCTCATTGAGGGTGGCGATGATGGCGTCCTTCCCCTCGATCACCGAGACGTGCGCGGCGAGTTCGGCGTGGATGCGCGCGATGTATGCCACGTTGTGCTCATGGTCAGCGTAAGCCGACTTGAGCTTGTCTTGAAGAACGTGGATCGATTCGAGGCGCGCCGCGCTGTCTCGTTCCACCGACTTTAGATACGCCACGGTATCGTCAAGCGCCGCGCGCGCCTTGTCCCGGTCGGCCTCGACCTTTTTCAGGTAGTCGATGGTCTGCTTCGTTGCGGACATGTTCTCCTCAATCGAGGAAAGCCGCTGGGCGCGGTCCAATTCGGAAGCCTGCAAATGCTGGAGCAAATGGGCGATCGCCAGTCCGCTGCGGGGATCATCAGCACGGGCGGGCGGGAGCAATTCCGGTGTCTCTTCCGGGTCCGCGTCTCCCTGCAGTTGGCGCAGGTAGGGTTGGTAAACAAGGTCGCGCAGGCCCGGTGTCAGGGGAGAGTCATACCGGTGCAGGCCGGGATCGTAGAGCTGCCGGCCCAGATGAACCAACGCGTGAAAATGATAGAAAATAAGCGCGTGAGGTCCGATGTGCACGGCGTCCCCCTTCGACGTCACCGCGCATTCCTTGATGTTCCATGGCGCGGCGTTGACCCCGGGATTCGTGATGCTGATCGTGCCCGGAAACCGGCTTTCCCACGCGTCGAGATATTTTTGGTCGGCGTAGCGATCGTCCTCGAGGAGATTGAAACACCAGTCCGCACATTTTTCCCCCCAATCCTTTGCGCAGGCCATGCCGGTGGCGTTGTTGCGGAGTGAGACCCAGCCAACATTGAATTTTCCGTAGCGCTCCAAATGGGCAAGCGACAAGGGAAACCGGTGGGGCGTGATCGCGATCGGGGCCGAACCGATTTCGTCGTGGATTTTTTCCGGCGACGCGAAAAAATAGAGGTCGGCATCCAAGTAGGTGAGAAGCTCGCCCGCGGGAATCCCCGGCAGCAGATGCTGCATCAGCCACGAGGTGCAGGTGAAGTAGAACTCGAGGTTGGTGCGGTTGCCGCGGGCGGCGTCGAGCTCCGGGTATTGCGCGACCAGTTCTGCGAGCGGCAGGAGGCGAACACCCGGCAGGGCTTTCTTGCGCAGCGCAGTTTCCGCCGCCTTGTCCATGCAGAGCACCGTGAGTTCAAAGCTACCAGCGTGCCGCATCAGCGACTGGTGCAGGGCAAGACCGCGGGTCAGGTAATTCCCGTCAAAGTACGTGCAGTAGTGTCTCATGACGTTCGACGCAGGGCCAGGCCTTTGAAGGTGAGTTCCACCCCATCGAGCAGCTGCCGGTCAAGGGCATCGAACTCGGCGACAATTTCCCATCCCGTTGGCAGGTTATCCGCCAGCCGATCGCGACTGAAGAACCAAGCGGGATAAGATGCGGGATAAATGCGCGGCGCGACGCGCTCGATCGTCAACCGGTCTTTCGCTCCTTCAATAAAAGGGGTGCGGTCGAAGATGATCCAATCAAAGCCCTCGGACGCCGCTTCTTTCAGGAATGCCCACGGTTCCGGCAGGCACTGGAGAACGCCGGAAAGAAGGAGAACCTTCGGGCTTCGCTCCTTCCGACAATCCTGAATCGTCGGATAGAAACGCAAGGTTTGGTTGGCGAATTCCCGCTGGCCGAGCGCGACATGTGCCGGCTGCTCCACGATGCTCCATTCCACGTGGGGCAGCCCTCCGAGAAACCGCCGGCAAAGAAAATAGGTGCTGCCGAGCGAGCCGCCGAAGTCCAGCACCGAGAGGCGTCCCAGATTCTCGGCGGCGACGCGCAGAAGGAGGGCGAGCAGAGGGTAGGGAAGCTCGAGCTTCTCAAAGGTGACGGAATCTCGTTCGTAGGCGGCTTCGCCGCGAAGAACCTTGTGCAGCGCAACGCGCGTTCTTTCCAAGATAACCCCGTCCTCATACCCGGTCGAATCCGCTCGGGCGGCGGCAAAATCCGGATAGTCTCCGTGGTAGGCTACATCGGGGCCATCTTCGGGTTGCGGGTGGGCGTTCATTGGTCCTGGACCGCGGGGACGACGGCGACAAAAGAGCTGCTGGGCAGGCCCGCCAAGCCGAAATGCAGCAGTTGGAACGGAACGGTATCCTCGCGTAAGCGCACCGCGATGTTCGCCACGGAGTGCAACTCGCACACGCGGATCTGGGCGCCGATGAAATTATCGTAAGTGAGGCCCTCCTGCGCAACCAAGGCGGCCGGGATCATGTCGAGCGAAACATCCAAGGTGTAGTCGGCGCAATGCAGATTGAGCACCGTGTCCTGCCGGAATCGCAGCCGCGAGCCGCGCCTCACCCTGGCTGGCTCCCGAATGTTGTCCTGCAGGGTGATCTTCGAATGCACCGCTTGGTTGGTCTTGTCCCGAATTGTGACGCAACCCGTGCAGAATTCCATGTCCCGCAGGATTTCAAATTCGTAATAGACGCACAGGGTCGCGCCCTGTTGGAAGAGCTGGCAGCTTTGCCCATGGGTGTCGCAAATTTCGACCACCGTGCAACGCGCCCAGTCATTCGAGATGATCTTGCGGGCGGTCGGGGCAGATCCAGACGTGGCTTCGGGCCATCCGGGAATGGCAGGGACCGCAGGGTCGTCTTGCGAAGAGGAGGACGGCGGGAGGTTCGGCGTGTGGGCGGAAAACGCGGCGGCTTTTTCCTTTTGCTCGAGATGGAGGTAGAGCTTGGTGCCCTCCGTCGCCGGACCGTGATACATGACCTGCCCTCGCTGCAGCACCACGGAATTACGGCAGTAACGTTGCACGGAAGCCAGGTCATGCGAGGCAAGGATGATGCACACGCCGCGGTCGAGGAGTTGCCCCATCCGCTCGTAGCAGCGTTGTTGGAAGAAGATGTCACCCACCGAGAGGGCTTCGTCGACGATGAGAATCTTTGGTTCCACGGCGGTTTGCACCGCAAAGGCGAGGCGCACGAACATGCCGCTGGAGTAGGTTTTGACTGGTTGCTCAATGAAGTCGCCAATGTCGGCAAATGCGGCGATCTGATCAAAGCGTTCATCGACCTCCTTCCGGGAAAGGCCCAGCACGGCGGCGTTGAGATAGACATTCTCGCGGCCGGTGAAATCCATGTTGAAGCCACTGCCCAGCTCCAAGAGCGCCGCCACGCGTCCATTGACGTTCACGGTCCCTTCCGTGGGTCGGAGCGTTCCGGCAATAATCTGAAGAAGAGTAGATTTGCCCGAACCGTTCCGGCCAATGATGCCCAGACTTTCCCCGGCCCGGATCTCGAAGGATACATCGCGCAACGCCCAAAAATCCCGGTAGTTCGCGAGAGCTTGGTCTTGGAGCCAATTCCTGGCTCGAGATGATCGAGGGAACAGCGCACCCGCGGATTCGAGCAACGGAGACGTCAGCCGGGACGCCGGATTCCGCCAAATACGGTAAGCCTTGCCGGCCCCTTGCGCAGAGATGACCGGCGCGTCACTCATCCGGGGAAAAGACGCGTGCCCGCAGAGACAACGGAGTTGGCGAGGGAAGAGACAAGGGGAAGAAGACCTGTTTAAAGCCTTGGGTGATTGGGCAAGTAAAGGTTAATTCCTTTTGGCGAATTCACGAAAGGCGGACGGGAATTTCCTGATTGCCAACGGAGTGGCTTTGCGACGGCCTGTCGCCTAAGATCATGACAAATTTCAGCCCTTCTGTTTCG